>CALWTV010000058.1 GCA_944384555.1 uncultured Clostridia bacterium
AAAAATAATGCCAATATAGGTTTTGAAAAGCAGATTTGGAATGCGGCATGTGTGCTTTGGGGTCATATACCTGCTGCTGAATACAGAAAAGTTATCGCGGGTTTAATTTTTCTGCGTTATATATCAAGTGCTTTTGAGAAGCGTTATAAAGAGCTTATAGATGAGGGAGAGGGATTTGAGGATGATATTGATGCCTACACAGCGGAAAACGCTTACCTAAGGGTGTGAATTTAATTACTGCTCCCAATCAACACCCATATATCAGAGTACGTGACCTCAATAACTCTGTATTTGCATCTTTATCAAATGAGTATGAGTACGTTGATAACGAAACTCAAAAGAGTATAGCTCGATATATCGTATCAAAAAATGATGTCTTGATTTCTATTGTAGGAACGATTGGACTAACAGCTATTGTTGACTATACACTAGATAAAGCAAACTTAACTGAAAATTGTGTCAAAATTACTAATTTAAAAAAGATTATACCGGAGTATCTATTTTTATTTCTGCGTTCTTCTCAAGGAAAAGAAGCAATATCAAAAGGTACTGTTAGCGCTGTACAGCTAAAGCTTCCAATTAAAAACATTCAGTCAATTATCGTTCTATTGATTTGTGATGAAGAACTTCTACCATTGAATGAAATACTATCGGTTCTCTTTTCTCAGATTTCAAACAATGTTATTGAAATGAAGAAATTGGCTGATATATGTGATACCCTATTGCCAAAGCTTATGTCAGGTGAGCTTGATGTTTCTAATATTGACATCTAAGCCGATAAATTATTTTTTATTTTATTATAGAATTGAGGTCAAATACTGTGCAATCCAAATATCACCATTTAATTCCTCAAACATATTTGTCCGCATGGGCAAATTCAAGTGGCACTCTTAAAGTAGAATGGAATTCTACTAAAAAAACTGAATTTCGAAACACAAACAGCGTAGCTGGAATAAATCACTATTATTCTATCATTGCTGGTATGCCATTATGCACTAAAGATGATACTGATATTTTTTTTAGTATATTAAAAGAATACAATGTATCTTATGATGGAACAATCTTAAAAAATACACTTGAAATGAACAAATACTATAGTGTATTCAATGAATGGAATATTACACGCAATGATGGTTCAACTGTAAACAAAAGAGCACTCAAGGCTAAAATTGATCAAATAAAAATCCAAGATATAGAAAGCCTATGGTCAAAAAAATATGAAAACAAGTGGAGTACTGTGCGTCAAATTATTGAGGATAAAGTTTCAATGAACATAGCTGTTGTTCCAAGGTTTTATTTTGGATATTTATTGAAATTTATTGTAGCTCTCGATTGGAGAAGCATGGTTTCAAACAAGCAATTCTACGATGTCTTTAATATATTTTGCTCTAAAGTTTTCTCTTTGGATAAATTAGAGATACCTAAAGACAAGTATAAGCTAACTATGTTTAAAACTGTTTCGGATTATATAAAACATTGTACTCTGTTGGATTACTACAGGAAATTTTTGAATAACACTGGTACCATCTATGAATACGCAAAAATACTAATGAGAGAAACATCATTTCATTTTCTTGTATCTGAAGGAAATACTAAGTTCATAACAAGTGATAACCCTTCCTTTGAGAACGAAAATACTGATGGAACAAAAATTGGGATACTTCCAATTTCTCCTGATATACTTATGATTCAAGGAAAGAATTCATCTAAAGCAGATAATTATTACATTACAAGGATATCTGATGTAGATGTTCAAAAATATAACGAAATTATTCGCAAACACTCTGACCAGTTTATCGCAATAGATAACAGATGATCAAAGGAGAATTATTATGCCAAGATTATATACAGAAGCCAATTACGAAAACGCAATAATAGAACTGTTCCGAAATGATTTAGGATATGACTACGCATACGGTCCTGATATAGAGAGGGATTTTTACAGCCCATTATACGAAGAAGTCCTGCTCGAATCGCTCTATCGCTTAAACAGAAATTCGCCCCCTGAAAGCTATTCAAGATGCCCTGTTCAAACTCAAAAACTTTGAAAATGGCTCCCTTATGCAGAAAAATTCTGTATTTATGAAATATCTCCAAAACGGCATAGAAGTAAAATATTTTTCTGACGGTGAGGAACACTCATCAATAATCTATATCGTTGACTACAAAAACCCTAATAATAACTCTTTTATTATCGCAAATCAATGGACGTTCATCGAAAACAGCAACAAAAGCCCCGATATAGTACTGTTCTTAAACGGCTTGCCTATCTCATTGTTTGAACTTAAATCCCCCTCCCGTAAAGACACAGATGCATCTGAGGCATACAGACAACTCCGCAATTATATGATTGAAATCCCCTTAATGTTCGTCTACAACGCAATATGTGTAATAAGTGTAATAAGTGACCAGCTCACCTCAAGAGCTGGTACTATCACCTCTAATGAAGACCGCTTCATGGAGTGGAAAACAAAAGATGGCAGTTATGAAAATACTCAATATTCACAATTTGACACTTTTTTTGAGGGAGAACGCAGTTCAAACAGTTATTTCCCAATGTGAAATGTGGACAGATAATTTAATGGATATTTAAATAAAAATACCATTAAACGTTATTTTAAAACGTACCATTATGACTGATTGATTTTATTACCAAAGTAACGCAACTGCGCCCACAATTTATAATATCATTTAATAAATATAATCAATTGGATATTGTATATTATTATCAATTAATCCAGGTATAAGATTAAGAATTTTATCAACAGCTTTAATCATATTGCTATAATTTATTTCAATTTTTTCACCATTTTGATCTTGATAGTCTTTAAGATATTCAAATGGATTGAAAGATTTCACGCCAATTATTTTTAATACAATAGCAGATGTAAGCTCTGCTTCATGTTCTTTTTGATTTATTGTTAAATTTTCTTTTTGGCGATTTGGAAATGTAATTTCCTTTGGTGTATACTTGCCTCGAGGTAAATGACCGCAAAACAAGTGAGCAAGTTCATGAATAATTGCCGTAAATTTTGCCTTGTTATCGCTTTGTGAATTTGTTGTTATACAACAATCAGTATTTACTGTAATTTCTTTACCTTTTTTAGAAATATAGCTATACTTTCTTGGATTAGATAAAATACAAATATCTGCTGCTTTTCTCGTTCCGAAGTTGCTTTCTGAATAGTTAATACCTTTTGATTTTAAGGCTTCAATGATATCAAATAGCCACCAATCTTTAATTTCTACGTTATGTGAAATAGTTATCCTTTTAGGAAATAATTCTTTTTCACCATATGTATCATTATAGTCATATATAAATTCTACAGGGCCAAAAGGTTTCATAATAACTATTGGTGACACCTCATGCTTTATATATCTGTTATAATTTGAATTCCAATAATTAGCTGTTGCAAGCATTACTGCACCAGGCCGTTGTGCATATATCAACAAACAATTAAAAATAGAATATCTATTTTTAAACCAAAAAAATCTAACAAATTCCATAATGTCATTTGTATTTGAGTTGAGTATTATGTCTCTAATTATATCCATTTTTAATTCCTTTCTTTGATTAATGTAAATAATTAATAACCATACTATAATTCAAAAAATTCAATATTAATATTATTTTTCACCTTATCTAGAGTATATTAGATTTTTTATTTACGTTATTTCATATTCTATTTCATCACTGCTTCTATTTTTGCATATACTATTATATATGTTTCAATAAATTCATTTTAACGAGTCTCGACTATTGCCAGTATCTGTTCAGTATAAAACTAAAATCACAATGTTAATATAAATGAAATATCTAGAACAGAGAAAAAACAAAACTGCACGTGTTAGTAATTTTGCACTTGCTGTTTTGTTTTCAAATTAAAAAATATATAATTCGCTGTAGTTGAAATATATTTCAACAATTTATAAGCACGCTTTCATTTGTCAATTCCTGCCAAACTTATACATTGTGTATACCTTTAACATCGTCAAGCTTCGCATTATAACAGTTCGCTATAATACGCCTGAATTCTTCTTTCCTTAAAATACCTCAAGATCGTTTACAATTTTACTTTTCGTACTGCTATCATATGAGGCACCTGCTTATTAGTAATCCATCATTTTAAGACCCTTACTCTAACTTTATATTTCAAATAAAATTCTTAAAAAAAATTCACGTTGAGCTTATATAACTCCTCTATCGCCATATTTTCATAAATTAACAACACAATGCCAGAATATCATTTAATTCAACAAGTATAATCTTATCATTATCTTCTGATGCCACAATAGCCGCATCTGTAAATCCGCTCTTCGAAAAAAGCATAAACTATTTCTTTTGAACGTCAAGATTGAGTATTACAAAAGTGATTAACCCAAAAATACTGTTCCATATTACCATACTCAGCGTTAAGCTAAAATATCATGGATTATCTATTCAAGCTCGCTCTTTTGCTCCGTATATCATTGGCAAGCTGACAGCGTTCACTCATATATTGTTTTATTTCATCAGGCGTCAATTTTCGTACTTCTGTGTGTGGATATTCTTTATACTTTCCAGCACTATACAAAGGCATCATTTGTCTGCATTTCTTTTCTTTATTCTTTTTCAAGAATAGATTTAGCTCATCATTCCCTATAAATATTTTATAAGATAATTTTCCTTTATTGTTCTCTATCTCATAAATACCACACGCACTTTTCGTTGTATAGTCTGCTGTTCGCAAATATAGTTTTGCACTCTCCAATGACTTAAAAGGAAAATTCCACCGTTGCAATCCTCTGTTTGGGTCATGTTCGATACAAATGCACCGTCCACAAGTTCCACAAATATATTGCGTGTGGTTCTCCAAACAGTCCAAAGGATTTAGTAAAGGCGTTATTCTATTTTCATCAGAGTAACATTCCTCACACACTTTTCTTTTCACTCCTTATCAAATTCCGATTTGTTTTATTCTTAGATTTGATTATTTTCATCCTGCTCCAATTCAATCACATCTAAAATGCAACAATTCAGGGCTTCGCAGATACGCAACAGCGTTTTCATACTGATATGCTCGCTCATGTTGGCTTTCAGGCCGGAAGCAAGCCGCAAGTCCTCTTTTGGTAATTTTATTTTTGAAGTGAAAGTTTTGGCTTAAGAGTGGTTCCCGAAATTCTATATGTCGCCATATCAGACGCATCTTTATAAAAATCAAAAACCTCTGACGCAATTTTATCTTTGCCCAGTACTACTACAGCCTTTAATTTTACAACTGCTCCTTCCTTTATTTCGGATACATCTTTCAAATCTACTGTACGTTCTCCGCATACACAGATATCATCATATCCCTTCATTTCCCACTCTATCCATTCTGCATCATACGAAACATTTCCGCCCTCATTATTCATATTTTTATATAGAACCTTTATTCTTGCTACAAAACCACCATCATTTTTCAACTTAAAATATCTGATACTGTTCATTTTATTTTTCTCCGTATATCACAATGAAATCGCGTATTCATAAAGGCTTACAAAATTCTCATCAAATTTAGGGCCTTTCACCCAATGTTTTGTTTCGTGTATGAGCAACGTCGAGTTCACAGAAACCGCAACATTATTGTTTATCTCGTCCTTAATTACCCATGCTCCTCCGGAACAGCCTTTACCCATTTTATTGCCATCCATAATCCAACTGTTACCATCGCTGCGGCATGTGCCTTCAACAAAAACCATACTTTTTCCGTCATAATAATTTGTCGGATATCCAAATGAAATAATTTTTTCTCTCGATATATCGTCTGTTGAGTACGTCAGCACTTTATCAATATTCGAGTCGCTCGTCAAAACAATAAAACCATAGTCCCATCTGTAATCCTTTTTATCATGCCAATATGTCTTAAGCGCAACTTTCTTTGCTAAAAGCTTCTCTTCCTGTTTTCCGTCGTCATAACACCTACAGAAGAGAAAATTATATGCTAAATCTCCGGTGTCTTTTTTCTGAATACAATGAGCAGCCGTAAGCAATAAATTTTTTTTACAGAGAAGTTCGGCACTCGCAACATAATTTTTACCTGAATACACGTAATACAATTTGCCGCATGCCTTATATGGCATTTGAGTTAAATCGGGCTTTGCCGGATCCGTAGCTGTCGACAATGCTGTATTAGCTTCCCCATCATATGATTCTTCAAACATATCTGCTGGTATTGCGTTAATTCTTCTCTCATCAGTCCAATAATCCAAAACCTGCTGAACGGAATTCTCTGTCTGTAAATCATATGATACATTGCCTTTTCCATCTGACATTCTAATCATCGTTGTCCTCTCCTTTTATTTTCCGTAATGTAATTTGAGCTATCATACCACCTATAAGACACCCTAAGCTGTTATGCAGCATATCATCCCATTCAAATAACCCTAAATTAAATATCAGCTGACACACTTCTATAAACATTGACAGCATAAATCCCGATAAAAACACCGTTTTCAGAGAAATCTTATTAAATAAAGACATTATCGCTCCAAAGGGGATAAACAAAATAATATTCAACAAAATCTGCCATAACAGTGAG
>CALWTV010000059.1 GCA_944384555.1 uncultured Clostridia bacterium
AGACAAAGCAAAAACAGCCGAACATGAACATGGCTCAGACACGTCAGATTCCAAAAGTACAGCCGAAGGAAACAAACGCGAATATGAATATCACGCAGACACGTCAGATTCCGAAAGTACCGCCGCAGGGAACAAACGCGAATATGAACATGACACAGACACGTCAGATTCCAAAAATAAAAAAGGACTAATAAATCCGGCTAAGTAAAAAAATAAAATGGGGGTTTATCAAACCGGTGTGTAAATTTATACAGGTTTAATAAACTCCCTTTGACATTTAATGCGGTTCACGTAAAAGTGCTCATTCAGCTTTGCCGCTGTAATTTACCGCATACACTCCGCCTATTACCAAAACTGCTCCGATTAACTGAACCCATGTCAGCGTTTCGTGTAAAATGAATACGCCTGCGATTACGGAAAGTACCGTGACAAGCCCTCCGAATGATGCACATCTTGTCGCACCGATTGTGTTTATAGCGTAATTATGGAGCATAAAGGCGATGACGGAACAGAATAAACTCAAATACAGTAAAGCCACCGCGATTGAAACGCTTTGAAAAGGCAGAGTCAGCCATTGTGCCATTGTTCCTTTTGACAAATTTTCGATAAGAGCCGCTACTGAAAAGCTTACCGCTCCCATAGCCATCATTATGTAGGTTTTTTCGGCAGGGGCGTAATCTTTGTATTTGCTTCCGAATATCTGAAACAGCGCTCCGGCAATAATATTTATCATTAAAGCAATATATCCGAGAGGATTGAATAAAAATCCGTCAGTTGCTTTACCCATTATTACCGCCGCAACACCGATTACGGAAACAATGATTGCCGCTGTCTGAAGTTTAGTCGGCTTTACCCTGATTATGATTGCTGCAAGAACCATTGTCACTACCGGTGACACCGATACCATAAGTCCGGATTCGGAAGAAGAAGTCAGCGATATTCCCAAAGTTTCAAAAAAATAAGACAGTACCGGCTGAAAAACTCCGAGCATAATCAAAGGAACTATATTCTTGCCGCGTAGATTCAGTTTTATTACGCGCGCAAGGCAGAGTATGCTCATAATAATGAATGAAAGCGTAAAGCGCCAGCTCAGCAGTGAAAGTGGGGTAGTATGCGTAACAACGGTACGAGTTGCGAGAAAGCTAAGACCATAGATGGTACTTACCACAACCATTCCTAAAACAGCGAAATTTTCTTTTTTCATAAGGTCATTCCTTTGCAAAGCGTTATATGTTTAACGTGAGTTCGATATTTTTTGGGGAATAAAAACGCCACAATTATTTTATGAAAACATATGCACTCAGTAAACCGGGAATCGCAAACGGTTTTTACAAAATCGGTTCAATCGTACAACGAAAGGCTGCTGAAGTTTTCTCTTTTTGGTGAAGCTTTTTCTCTTTCGAAAAAGAGAAAAAGTTTCATAGAGTAATAGCACAAAACTAAATCCTTATCTCACAACTGTATAAATTGAAAAAACTCATTGAACTCACGTTATTTAATTAAAAAAATTATAACCAAACGTTATTATTATGCGTGAAAAAACGAATTTTGTCAAGTAAGAAATTGACTGAAAACAGATATATTTTAATAAAAAGACAGGTGCAAACAAAATGACGATAATATCAGTAATACGCCACGGTCAGACCGACTGGAATAAAGAAGGCAGACTTCAAGGCAGGGAGAACATATTGTTAAACGAAACCGGACTTGCACAGTCACGGGAATGTGCGGAAGCGATTGCTGCCGGAAAAATAAAGTGGGATATAGCATTTTGCAGTCCGCTCGACAGAGCGAAGCAGACGTCCGATATAATAACAGAAAAAATCGGAATCGCGCCTGCGGTAAAAATTGCCGAATTTATCGAGCGTGATTACGGTGAGACTTCCGGGCTTATGCCGAACGAGCGGCACAGCAAATTTCCGGGTGGTGTTGATACTGCGAGGGGAGTTGAACCTTATGAAGCCGCTGCCGGACGTTTTATTAATAAAATGAAAGAGTTAGGGGAATTATATCCGGAAAAACATATCTTGATTGTAGCACATGGAGGTATAATCAATGCAGTTACAACAGTTTTAACGGACGGTGAATACGGAATCGGAAAAACATATACCGTAAATTGCTGTATCAACGTGTTTGAATACGAAGGTGGAATTCTTAATTTCGCGCGCAATAAAGAAAAGCCCGCCTATAACATGACGGGCGATGAATACGTTCAATTTAGTAAATGCATAATTCATAATTCATAATGCATAATTAGAAGTTGCCGCAAGTAATCGCATTTAAAAATTTAAAATGCCCTCTTTTAAATGAGGGTATATTTTTTTTGGGAAAAAATCAAATTATCTGAGTTTTTTTATCGAATAAGGTTTTGTAACCGAAATAGAGAGCTCCGAAGCTTGCGCCGGTTACAGCGGTACAGATAGCAATCATTATCGCAATTTGGTATAAAATAGCGGTAGTAGGAAGCGTGCCGGATAAAATTTGACCTGTCATCATTCCGGGCAGAGATACAATGCCCATTCCTATCATGGAATTGAGAGTGGGGAGCATGGCGGTTTCGAGAGCCTGCCTTACAAAGGGCATTAAGATTTTTTGAGGTGAGGCGCCGAAGCAGAGCAGAGCGTTTATTTTATCTTTTTGCCCGTCAAGACTTTCACGGAATGTTTTTACGCCGAGAGAAACGCCGGTCATGGTGTTACCCATAATCATTCCGGAAATCGGGATTGCGTACTGCGGATTGAATATATTTTCACCGACAACAGCGCAGATGAAAAATATAAGCACAAGCAGTCCTGATGAAGCGACAGACGCACCTATAACAACTTTAAATTTTCGATTGAGTCCCTTGTTTTTTGAGATTACTCTGTGGATTGAGAATGATATCATCACAAGCAGATAACAAATCACAAATATGGGGTGCGGGTTTTTGAATATGTAAGTTAGGATAAGACCGGATAAAATCAGCTGTACCGTCATTTTTACGCTTGCTAAAATCAGCAGTTTCATCTGATTTATCCGGCATTTTTTCATAATCAGAATCACAACGATAAGCAGCAGATAAATTAAGGAAAACTGCCAGAGCTGAAGTTCGATTATTCCGCTGTTCATGAATTTTCCCCCAGTCTGATCTCATATTCTGCGAATTCATCTGCAAGTTCTCTGCTGTGACATACGCAGACTAATGTTATTTTGTTTTGACTGCAAAATTCTTTGAGGCTTGAAAATAAACTGTGCGCGTTTTTTTCGTCGAGGGCGGCGGTAGGTTCGTCAAGCAGGAGCGCATCGGGCTTGCATGACAAAAAAATTGATAGAAACACACGCTGCTGTTCGCCGCCTGAAAGCGAAGTGCAGTTTGCGTCAATCGGGAAATCCGCGCAGCATATGGTGAGAAACTCCTTTATCTGTTCGTCAGACGGTGCGGGAGTTTCACGCATTTCATAATATTTATCGAAATTTTCTCGAATAGTGCCGTCAAATAAAAACACTTTTTGAGGTACTAGTGTAACTTTTCTGCGGTAATCCAATATGGAAAATTCGCTTATCGGCGTACCTCTGTACTTTATAATTCCGCGTGAGGGAATAACGGTAGCATTTAGCATTTTCAAATAAGAGCTTTTGCCGCAGCCGCTTTTCCCCGTGATAAACGTAAATGAATCTGCCGGTATTTTAATTTCTGGGTAATTAATAAAATCCGCAAAGCATAGTTCGCTGTCGGAGCTGAATATGTCCATTTTTGATATTTTCTACATTAAATTTTATTTTTAAAAAATATTATATCACAGTATGTCGTTTGTAGCAACAGCTTATATTAATAAAATCTCCGGCACATATAGACCGGAGATTTGTGTTTGTGATATTTAAAGTAAGAATAAATATTAAAAAGCGATCAAGAATCTTTTTTGGAGTTTTGCTTTTTGCCTGAATCCTTTTCTTTTAATGAATCTTTTGAATCATCGGTGTCTTTTGAATTGTCGGAATCTTCATCGGTATCGGATTTATCAAGGAATACCATCGCATATTCTATACGGCGCTCGCGGACTTCGGTAACTTTAATATGGAGCGGCGGCACATCTACTTCAAATTCGGAGCCGTCATCGGGGATATATCCATGCTGAGCGAGTACAAATCCGCCGAATGTTTCAAATTCATCTACTGGAAGAGATGTTTTGAGTTCTTTAGCTACATCTTCAAGCATAGCTCCACCTTTTATACGCCAAATATTTTCTTCAATCGGCTGTATACCTGGGTCGATTTGTCCGTCGGTTTCATCATCTTCCAAATCTCCGACAAGTTGTTCGATTAAGTCATTTATTGTAACAATGCCCATTACACCGCCGTACTCATCTAAAATAATCGCCAAACGGTTGTGTGTTTTTTTCATCTGTTTGAAAAGCATATCGGCACATACGCTTGACGGTACAAAATACGCCGGTTTTATCGCCTGTTCAATTATGGCTTCCTTTGTTTTATCTTTTATGCGGAAATAGTTTTTTGCACTCAGAACACCGACAACATTGTCGATACTGTCGCCACAGACTGGATAAAGTGAAAAGCTGGTTTCATTTATTGTTTTATCCCATACATCGACATCATCTTTCATCCAAAGTACAGTCATATCCTTGCGGTGAGTTACGAATTCGTCAGCGGAAAGGTCATCAAACTCAAACAAGTTATTGATAATTTCTTTCTGTTCAGGAGCGATTACACCTTTTTCACTGCCGACATCGACCATCATTCGGATTTCTTCTTCGCTTACTTCCTCATCTTCCGCGTTAGGGTCAATTCCGCAAAGACGAAGCACGAAATTAGTTGAAGCAGTAAGTACAAAAACGATAGGGGCAAAAATTTTAGAAATAAATGTTATAAGTGCGGACATACCGAGCGCAAGACTCTCGGATTTTTTCATTGCCAGACGTTTAGGAACAAGTTCGCCGAAAATAAGAGTAAAATAGCTGAGAATCAAGGTAATAAATACAACGGAAACGGCATTCATGGTTTTAACGGGAATTTTCACGCCAAGTCCCACAAGCCATTCTACCAGCATATCGGAAAAGTTCTCAGCCGCAAACGCACTTCCTAAAAATCCGGACAGAGTTATCGCTACCTGAATTGTTGCCAAAAAACGTGCGGGTTGACTTGTAAGTTTTGCAAGGCGGCGGGCGCGCTTGTCTCCAGCGGACGCCATTTGTTCGAGTTTGTTGTCATTCATTGAGATTACGGCAATCTCGGCACAGGCAAATACCGCGTTTAACGCTATCAGAATTATCTGAAGCAATATCTGCCATATCACAGGGTTGATTTCCACAATTTTTCTCCTTTGCAAGGTTAAATGAATTTTTTAAAGCGGGGAATATGGGTCATAAAATTTAAATTAAATATGGAGTAGACTCTTTAAAGAGCATAAAAAGGCATACCTCCGGTAAAATCTAACAGAGGTGTGCCTTTTGATTTATATTTTTTAAATCAACCGTATATTCCTTTCCGAGAATAATTATGTGAAAAGTATGTATACTGTCGGTATCCATATATAAAATTAATAACTCCGTAAATAATAAATTTTTTATATTATAACATCTTTGACTCCGTATGTCAATACAAAATTAAAGACTGCTTTTGATTTATTTTATTTTGCGGCGGATAAACTCTTGAATATATCTCTGTTAGGGTGTATAATATGTCAGATTTATTTAAAAATATAAAAAAATTTTTTACAAAAATACAGGTTAAAAATTTAGATAAATAAGCTATAATCTTACATAATGCAAAAATATGAATCGAAAGGAATTTTGATTTAATTTATGATATTTGTTAGAGAAAAGAGTTTTTACCGCACAATGATGCGGCTTGTAATCCCAATAACGCTTCAGAATGTAATGGGTATTCTTTTAAACATGATGGATACGGTAATGTTGGGACGTCTGGGGGAAAATTCCGAGGAGGCGATAACCGCCGCGGGACTTGCCAATCAGCCTTTTTTTGTGTATACGCTTTTTATTTTCGGTATTGTGTCCGGTGCGTCTGTTTTAATCAGTCAGTACTGGGGCAAAGCCGATACTGATACTATAAACAGCGTATCTGGAATAGCCTTTATTGCCGCAATGACTATTGGAACTATTTTTACATCTGTATGTATGATTTTTACCGACCAGGTAATGGGATTATTTACAAACAGTGAAAATGTAATTCGTCTCGGTGCATCCTATCTGCGAATAGTGTTGATATCATATATTCCCGCCGCGATTACCACGCTTTTCTGCGGTATTATAAAAGCCACAGAGCAGGTTAAAATTGCATTGTTTGCAAACTCACTCGCAATTTTGATGAATATAGTTTTAAACTATATTTTAATATTCGGAAAGCTCGGTTTTGAGCCTATGGGCATTGTGGGAGCCGCTATTGCAACTCTGATATCGCGTATAATCGAAACATCAATCGTAGTTTTCTATATTATTTTTATTGAAAAGCGTGTAAAATTCTCATTTAAGCGAATGTTCCGCATAAAAAAAGAGCTGGTGTTTGATTTTTTGCATTATTGCTCACCTGTAATCGCCAATGAAACTCTGTGGGGTATAGGCATTACAATTCATTCCGCGATTTTGGGCAGACTCGGCGAACAGTCATACGCGGCTTACTCGATTGTAAACGTAATTGAAAAAATCGTTCTGCTATCTACAATGGGCTTTGCGAATGCCTGTGCTATCATCATTGGCAAGGAAATTGGAGCAGGAAACAAGCATAAAGTATATGACTATTCAAAAACGCTGCTGGCAACATGTGTACTTGCTTGTATTGTAATGGAGGGATTTATTCTTTTGATACGTGAGCCGATAATCGGATTTTTCGAGGTATCGGACTATACTCATAATCTCGCGATAAAAATGATGTTCATTATGGCAGTTGTGGGAATAGCGAAATCATTTAATGCGCCTAATGTAGTCGGAGTGCTTAGAGGTGGGGGAGATACTCTTACCGCTATGCTTATGGATGTGCTTTCGATGTGGATTTGGGCAATACCGCTCGGATTTTTAGCGGCATTTGTATTCAAGTTCCCGTTTGAGTTTGTGTATCTCTGTCTGCTCAGCGATGAGCTTATCAAAGTGGGAATCGGTTTTATCCGTTTCAAGAGCAAGAAATGGATTAAAAATATCACACGCTGAATAATTTTAGCTGATATAATTAATATTTTTATAAAAATAGGAGGCTTATAGCCGTTGAAAGAAGTAAAAACCAATGCGATGCGTATTCTTGACCGTGAAAGGATACAATATAAAATAAATACGTATGAATGTGATGAATTTCATGACGGAGTTCAAATTGCCGAGATGCTTGGACAAGACCCGAATATTTCATATAAAACGCTGGTATGTGCCGGAAAAAGCGGGGGTCATTTTGTATTTGTAATCCCCGTTTCGGCAGAGCTTGATTTGAAAGCCGCGGCACGTGCAGTCGGAGAAAAATCAGTCGAGATGATTCATGTAAAAGACATTTTGGCGGTTACGGGATATATCCGCGGAGGCTGTTCACCTATCGGAATGAAAAAAGCGTTTCCGACAGTGATTGACAGAAGCGCGGAATCTCTTAACGAGATAATAATAAGCGGCGGGAGAATAGGCTCACAGATATTCCTTGCCCCCGCCGATTTGATAAAGGCGGCACGTGCGTCTTACGCAGATATTACCGCTTAACTTAAAATATATAATATAAAAGTATTTAATTTTCTTTAAAATTAAGAATGTACAGAATTTCGGTGCCGCTTTCCATGCCGATACGCTCAAAGCCGTACCCCTCGTACAATGCCTGCGCGCGGAAATTTGCGGCATGAGTAGTCAGAAAAATTCCGCCTTTGTCCCGCTCCTTGCAGTAATCTATCATATGCTGAATTAATTTTTTACCGAGTCCCTTGCCTTTGGCGTCTTCCGCTACTGCTATTCCAAGCCACGGGATTCGGTAATTCAGTTTCCACAGAAACACATATCCGTCCATTTTTCCGCTTTCTTCGTTAATCGCCATGAATCTGACGCAATTTGAATCATCGCCGTTGAAAAAATTCATCGCTCCGTTGAAATTGCAGTTGTTTCTGTTAAAAAATCCCGTTCCCTCATAGCCCAGACGAGAAAAGAAATCGCATACGCGCGCTTTATCCTCATCATTTTTTATAAATTCTCTGATTTCCATAATTTTTCCTCACTTTCATAAAGTTTATTTCAAAATAATAAAGTTGAAAGGTATGGTTATTAAATTGAAAAGTCTAACAGAATTATACCGCATTGGGCGCGGTCCGTCAAGCTCTCATACGATGGGACCTGAATCAGCGGTAAATTTATTTAAATCACAATATCCGGACGCTGACCAATTCCGCGCGGTTTTATTCGGCTCACTTGCGCTTACCGGGAAAGGTCACGGGACTGACCGGATAATAAAAGAAACGTTTTTAAAGCCTGTTGCAATAGAATTTGATACAGAAACCGTCAAACTTCCTCACCCGAACACAATGGATTTATACGCATACCGAAACGGTGATATTATTGGGTATCGCAGATTTGTAAGCGTAGGAGGCGGCGAAATCAAAACCGTTGCTGATGACGGAATGACAATTGAAGACGAAAATCAAAGTGAATCTCCGGAAATATACCATGAAAACAGCTTTGACGAGATAAAAAAATACTGTACGGAACACGACATTGATATTGCGGATTATGTATTTGAAAAAGAATCATCATGCGGAATTGATATTGAGGAATTTCTAAGTAACGTATGGCAAACAATGATAAATACGATATCAGAGGGACTGCAAGCAGAAGGAGAGCTTCCTGGCGGGCTTCATCTTCAGCGCAAGGCAAGACATCTTTATAAATCTAACCATATAGATGAAAGCCCCGAAACCCGTGAAAATCGTCTTGTATGCGCCTATGCTTATGCTGTAAGTGAACAAAATGCATCGGGCGGTAAAATTGTAACAGCTCCTACCTGCGGTTCATGCGGCGTTGTTCCGGCGGTGATGAAATATGTTCAGAAAAGACGTGATTTCAGTGATGAGCAGATAATACGCGCGCTTGCTGTCGGTGGTATAATTGGTAATTTGATAAAATCGCGAGCTTCAATTTCAGGGGCTCAGTGCGGCTGTCAGGCGGAAATCGGAAGTGCCTGTTCAATGGCTGCGGCATCTCTTGCCTCACTTTATGGAATGGATATAAATCAAATCGAATACGCGGCGGAAATTGCAATGGAACATCACCTTGGGCTTACTTGTGACCCAATATACGGACTCGTTCAGATTCCGTGTATTGAACGAAATGCGGTTGCGGCAATGAGGGCGATAAATGCCGTCAGCCTTGCGAATTTCCTCACAGATACAAGAAAAATCTCGTTTGACTTGGTAATCGCTACAATGTACGAAACCGGACGGGATTTATCAAAACGTTATCGTGAAACCAGCGAGGGCGGTCTTGCGAAACTTTATACCCCTCCGGAACGCACATCAGATAACAGAAATGATTTTTAATTTTAATTTTAAATAATACGTGCAGTATAAAAATCAGTTTTTCTATGTTTGGGGATATATTTCACAAAATCAGGCGTCTTTTTTCGTCAAAGATTGATAAAAGTCACCGCTTTATTTTGTTTCGTTATCATTTACACGATTGTTTATTTATGATATAATTAAACGATATGTAAATATTATCTTATAAAATATTTTTAATAGGCGGAGGACAAAGAAAAATGAATTTTTTTGCAAAAATTAATCATGCGCTGTTTCCCGGATTTCCGAATCAGCCTAAGGATAAGCCTGCGCGTCTGATTGCACTGGGATTTCAGCATGCTTTTGCAATGTCGTGCGCGACAATACTTGTGCCGATTTTAACCGGTCTTGACGTAGGTGTGGCATTGTTTGCGGCAGGCTGCGGTACAATTAT
>CALWTV010000060.1 GCA_944384555.1 uncultured Clostridia bacterium
AATAACACGGGGACATTCAGGCGATCACATTCGAAGCAGGCATCGCGATTCCGGGCTACGGTCAAGCGGGCTCAAGACGAGCAGGCGCCGTCAGAATTTTGTGTATATGACAGCAGTTTTTTTCCGGAATTAAGAATTTTTAAAAGTAATTCGTCCCAATTTTTCAAACTTGGCTCACCGTCTCCCGGAACCCATTGTATTCCCTTGATGGAGTCTATTTGTAAGATTGTATCAAGATGCGGTATTTCCCCGATACCGTCTAAATGATATACTGCATTTTTAAGTTTTGCTGACGATGAAGCAAGTTCAGGAGCGATAAATTTATTGAACATATCCGGACTTACCATATATGAGAAATCACTTTGAAGTATGTAACTCGGTTTATCGGAATATATGCTGTACCAATGTGTATATCCCTGAGTGCCTTTCATCATATCGATAATAGCGTCATGATATTTAAACCATGCGGTTTGTATTTCGTACACACATCTGATGACTTCATCGGGAGAATCATATAAATCAAAGAGTAAATTTTCACTTCCTCTGAAACTTGCTAAAATATCAAGAATTCCGCCGAGGTCGGTTGTTCCGATTACGCAGTTTCCGTCCCATTTTTCCATAGCGGCTTCATAAAGATTTAGAACACGACGGAAATAAATATTTTCGGGGTCATATTCAAAATGTAGCTGCTCGATAGGAATATTTTCATCGGGAGATTTAAACCATACCGTATATGGAGTACCTATCGGAGTACAGCCTAAAAAAGCCGCGACTGCGCCGGCACCAAACGCCATTGTGTTGAGGTGAGGGTAAGCGTCACCGTAAAATCTTAAAGAGTCAAGATTGGCGTCAAAATTTTCAATAAAATCGGTTACGGGGATAGACATATCCCAAGCCGTTGAAAATTCGAGTCCTGCGCATTTTGAAGATTTTTCGGACGGATTTCCGTATATTACGATTGGTGTAATAGGTCTTTTTAGAGTTCCGTCCCACCATTTTTCATACGAACTTTTAAGAATGTCGTAATTTTCTTTTGTAAAGTGAACTGAATTACTTTTAGTCATAAATTAATACTCCTATATTAAGGTTTTATTCATTTTATCATATATATACTTACTAAAACAATATATAAAACGCTCATATATTTGTAAAAAACGATAATAAAGGTATATAAAAATAAACAGATGAAAGATTGATTCATACATCTGTTTATAAAATAATTTAATTTATAGAATTTTTGCGAAAAGATGATGGAGCTGTTCCGAATTTATTGGAAAAATCTCTGCTAAAATGATATGCTGAACTGTAACCTAATTCGGAAGCTATATCAGAAATACTTTTTTCAGTAGATATAAGCATTATTTCGGCTTGTTTTAATCTTATTGTGTGAATAAATTCGATGGGTGATATTCCAATGTTTTCAGAAAAGATTTTACGTAAGTAAGAGGGGCTTATAAACATTTCGGCACACACTTGATTTACAGTAACTGAACCTTTTTTGTCGGATATATATCTGACACATTCATTTAAGATACGCATTGTGGAAGAGATTTTATTTTGAAAGAATTCATTTGCTGAAGAGATATTCAAATTATTGTTTCCAATATTAATTTTTTGCATTATTTTAGAGAAAATTTGGGTTACGATACTGTTTATTATCGCATGGCTTCCCATAGTCTGATTTTCAAATTCATTGTTTAGGTTTTTATAAAGTGAAATAAGTTTGTCATCTAATCCTATATTTATCAAATATTCATCGCTAATAAGTGAAATAAGTTGTTTTTGATATATTATATTTTCGAGGTCAAAATGAAGCCAAAAATTTTCCTGAATTTTATCGGAAGCGGTATCTATTTTGTAAAATACATACTGAGGAACGATTAGCACATCTCCTGCATGGCAAAAATATATTTTATCATTTATTGTTACAATGCTTTCTCCGCTTAAATAATAAATAAGCTCCATATCTCCAATAAGACGCATACCGTTTGTGGATTCGGAACTGCATTGATAACCGAAAGCTTTTGGTTTTATGTTGCATTTGTAAAGAAAATCACTTAACGGGTCATTTTTAATATAGTTTTCTCCCGTATAATAATAAATTTTTTCCATTTTAAATATTTCCTCTTAAAAGAGTCATAACAAAATATGATGTAATTTAATTAATTGTATCATTATATTACAATAGTGTCAATACAAAAGCGCATAGGTTATCACGTATGTTTGCGATAACCTATGCGGATTTTTATATGTTAGGTTTAATATGATAAAATAAAAAATATATATTCAGGAGATGAAATTTAAATTATGTTACCTGTTGTTTTTATCAAATTGAGGATTATAGCCGTAGAAATTCTGAGAATCCATTTTTTCCTGAGCTATTCTGAGACAGTCACCGAAACGTTGATAATGTACAAGTTCGCGTTGACGCAGAAAACGGATTGCGTCACATACATCGGGGTCATCTATAAGACGGAGTATATTATCATACGATACACGAGCTTTTTGTTCTGCGGCCAAATCTTCATTGATATCAGCAAATACATCACCTTTTACCTGAAGAGCCGAAGCAGAGAAAGGTGTGCCGCTAGCGGCCTGTGGATAAATGCCGGTAGTATGGTCAACAAAATAAGTATCAAAACCGCTTGACTTGATTTCGTCCATAGTAAGATTGCGCGTTAGCTGATATATTATAGAAGAAATCATCTCTACATGACCGAGTTCTTCTGTACCTACATCGGTTAAAACACCGGTAATTTCCTTATATGGCATGGTATATCGTTGATTTAAGTAACGGAGAGAAGCACCGAGCTCACCGTCAGGACCGCCGAGCTGACTTAAGATTACTTTTGCAAGAGCTGGATTGGGATTTTTGATTTTTACAGGATACTGCAATTTTCTTTCATATTGCCACATGATTAATAAAAAGCTGAGTTAAAGCTATCCTTTCTTAGAATTTTTTTGATTTACGGTTTAATTGTTATTGTATTCCCACGGCCAAGAATCTTCTATCCAAGTCCAGCCATTCTCAATATTTACTCCGAGGGGTGTTACAGGTCCGTATTTTTTCTCATATTCAGAAACAGTTTCTTCAAACATTTTACGGTATTTGTCATAGTATTCAAGTGCATTCTTATTGTCAGGGTATGCGTCAAGGTACATACATACATCAGTCAAAAGAAATGAATATGTTTGAATAGCTTTCATAAGCTTATTTCTTTCGGTTCTATTTTCAATCATGCGTTTATCCCTCACTTTCTTTTTGAGCATATAGTCTGATAGAAGGGAAAATCTAGCTCGCTGAAAATAGTTCCGCGTTCAAAAGCAGTGGAAGGGTCATATATGTTACACCATTGCTGATATGGTGAATATACCATAGCGAGAGGGCGAATTGTCTTATTGCATGAATTAGGATTAGGCATTGCGCCGCGTTCCATGTTCTGATTATTAGGCATAGAATTTTCGTTATTATTCATATACCTATTTTCAGGGAGTGGCATTAACAGGTTATTTTCACCATTAAATAAATTCATATTTTTATCAATATCCCCGAGAAGTTTTTTTAACATCTCTGGGTCAACTCTGTCACGGGGATTTCTGTTATTGTTTTCAAAATCCATTAAATAAAATCACACCTTTAAAATTTTATTTTTCAGGCATTTCCGAGTAAGGCTGCCTGTTATAAGAATATGCGGGTTGGTGTAAAGAGGTTACGCATTTTAATAAGCA
>CALWTV010000061.1 GCA_944384555.1 uncultured Clostridia bacterium
GTCAATTGCCTCACTTCCGCCTACTGTTACGATAATTTCTTTTTTAGGGTCATATGACAGCCCAAATCTGCGGTTGAGATATTTATCAATTTCAACTCTTAATTCTAATGTGCCGCTGTTTGAGGTATAATAAGTACGTCCTTTTTCAAGGCTTTCAATTCCGGCTTCACGTATATGCCATGGTGTGACAAAATCGGGCTGTCCGACGGTAAGTGATATAACATCGTCCATTTCCTCAAGTAAATCAAAGAATTTTCTTATTCCGGACGGTTTAATTTGGCTAACTTTATCAGATAAAACTTTAGAATAATCCAGCATTAAATCATGTTTCCTCTCTCGTCAACTTCAGCAGGACCATAAATAACGCCCTTATCCTTGTACTTGCGCAATACAAAATGAGTTGCCGTTGATACGATATCTTCAAGCGGAGCTAATTTCTGCGCTACGAAATAAGCTACCTCACGCATTGTTTTACCTTCTATCATAACTGCGAGGTCAAAGCTTCCAGACATAAGGTAAAGGCTCTGAACTTCGGGATAATTGTAGATTTTTTCGGCAACGCGGTCAAATCCTCTGTCACGCTGCGGGGTAATTTTAAGTTCAATCATTGCGCTTACATATTCGCGGTCGGTCTTGTCCCAGTCAATCAAAGTTTTATAGCCGAGAATAACTCCGTCACGCTCATAATCCTCAATCATTTTTTTAATGTCGCCGACTTCTTTATCATACATTACAGCGAGCATTTCCGGTGTTAGATGCGCGTCATTTTCAAGACTGGTTAAAATATCGTTATTTTTTTTCATTATATATTTCCGCCTTCCTGATTTTTATTTATTTTTGAGATTATGCGGTCATAAGACAGACCGTATTTTTCAGCGATATCACGAGCATAGCTTTTTCCATCGGGTTTATCGCGTTTGATTTTGAAAATTCGCTTTCCTTCTGTGATTACCGCAACAAGATTATCTATTTTAACTCCTCCGTTTGGAACAGTTCGTTCATTTATCTCATCTACTGCGGCGGCGAGCTCATGCAAGTGAGTTGAGAAAATACATCTGCATTTTGCCATACTGAAACCTGCGAGAACTTCGCTTGCGATATATGAACCCTCAAAAGAGCCGGTAGATGAAAGAGATTCGTCAAGTAATGCAATGCTGTATTCGGTAAGCTTATCGAAAATCGCGTCAAGACGTGCACATTCTTCGCCCAAGCGCCCTTTGTCGATAGTGTCTTCGGAACCGGTGGGGAAGTGCGTGAAAATCGCGTCTGCGGGACTTATAATTGCTTCTTTTGCCGGTACGAGCAGTCCAAGCTGAGCCATACAGAAAGAAAGACCAACTGCACAGGTAATAACGGATTTACCGCCTCTGTTAGGACCTGTCAGCACATAAATCATTCCGTTTTCGTCGAATGAAAAATCGTTTACCACAACTGGACCGTCAATTTTAATTGCCACAACCGGATTGTATAAATCTTTAGCGGCATATTTTTTTTCGGCAATAGGAGCGATTGTAGGTGCGCAAAGTTCCGCTCCTTTATCGAGCAGAGCGCGCATTAATGCGGTACCTTTTACAACAAACTCAATCTCAGGCATTATGCGCAGCAGAAAGTCGGTATTTTCGAGTACATACATCTGAACAATTTTGCGCCATGAACGAATAGACGCCTTAAATACATCATTTATTGCGGAATTGAATGCAAACGAAAGTGCCATCTGTTGATTTTCCGACTGATTTTTTCTGAAAGGCACGAGGGAGGCAATACAGGTATATTCGTCCTCTTTGAAATCGAGACGCAGAATTTTATCGATTATATCTCCCGATTTAAAATATTCGTTGTTTATCGAAAGAACTCCGGCATGTTCGGGACGAAGCTGGGCATCAAGGTTTACGCCTACCGTTATTGATTTTATTTCACGGACTCTTGATGTAAGCTCAGTTAATTTTCGGTTGAGCTCTTTATAATAGTCGCTTTCGGTAAGTTCAATTATTCGCTCTGTGAGTCTGGTAAACGCGCTTGATTTGAGAGAATCTTTAAGAGGTAAAAAGCCGTCATGCAGAAGTGTTATACATGAGGTATAAAGTTCAACTTCTGTAATGCTGTACAAATATGATTCTGTTGAAGCGCCGCTGTCACTGCTCATTTTTCTAAGTTCAGATATATCGGTTAAAATGGGAATAATTTTCAGAAGAATACGTGAGAGTTCGGGATTGTTGAGCATATCTTCAAAAACTTCCTGACGATATGCAATAACATTTGGGTCAGATGTAAAAAAATCAGTTAAATCACTGTTTTTAAGATTAAAAATATAATCAAGTTCAAGTTGTTCGACTACCTCATGAGATATATTCGGGCGGTCTTTTCCGACAGAATGTCGGCGGGAGGTTTCTGAATCAGGGAAAATAAGACTTATATCAGTTGTATCCATTTATCGTTTATTAAGCTCCTGTCTGTATTTTTATGAAATATATATTATCGTATATGTTGTTGACTTTATACAATTTTTATAAAATCCGGCTTTTTATCTCTGAATACGGTGATATATTTGAATCCGATATCATGAAGTAATTTATAAATATCGGGAATCCCGTAAGCGATATGTTCGGGTTTATGTGCGTCGGAACCTACTGTGACCATCTCGCCGCCGCATTCGCGGTAAAGCTTGATAATATCAGTTTGCGGCATAGTCATATTTACGGTGCGGAGAGTAGAAGTATTAACT
>CALWTV010000062.1 GCA_944384555.1 uncultured Clostridia bacterium
GGTTTGAAAAAATTGCCCAAAAGTCTTAACACGGAAGTTCAATATTTTTATGAAGTTATAGATATAGTTAAAACCGAATACTCATACCTCCAATATCGTTTTGTAATCACCTAATTTTCAGGAGAATAACTACAATGAAACAGTATCTCATTGATTTTTCAGGGGTCAAAAATTATGATGATTTCTACAATGCGATTATAAAGGGAATGGAGTTCCCTAAATGGTGTGGAAAAAACCCTGACGCAGTTATAGACTTAATGACGGGTTACGTTGAAACTCCCGGAATTGTTCAGACTATCGGTTTGAAAAAATTGCCCAAAAGTCTTAACACGGAAGTTCAATATTTTTATGAAGTTATAGATATAGTTAAAACCGAATACTCATACCTCCAATATCGTTTTATAATCACCTAATTTTTAGGAGAATAACTACAATGAAACAGTATCTCATTGATTTTTCAGGGGTCAAAACTCACGATGAGTTTTACAATGCAATTATAAAGGGCATGGAGTTCCCTAAATGGTGCGGCGATAATCCAAATGCGGTTTTGGACTTAATGACGGGTTATATAGAAACTCCGGGGATTGTTCAGACTATCGGTTTAAAAAAATTACCCAAAAGTCTTGACACAGAAGTTGAATATTTTTATAAAGTTATAGAATCTATCAATGAAAGGTACTCATACCTCCAGTATCGTTTTATAATAGCGTAAAAAGTTACTAAAACGGTGCACATGAATTTGTGCTGTTATTCTCCATTAAAGTTTTTAGATAAATTGTGCGGGCGAGTCAGCTTTTTTTAAAGAAAGCTTCTCTCCCGTATATTTTTTTTGAAAATTTCTCTAAAAAAAGATTTTAAGTGTAAATAATTTTTGAAAATTATAAAAAAGTGTAGATATCGGAAAATTTATGTGCTATAATATAAATTGCGATTATGTAATGAATTTATTAATCAATATAAACGGAGGTACTTAAAATAATGAGTACAAAGAAGTACGTTTACCTTTTCTCCGAGGGCGACGGTAAAATGCGCGAGCTCCTCGGCGGCAAGGGCGCTAACCTTGCTGAAATGACCAAGCTCGGTATGCCTGTTCCTCAGGGTTTCACTATATCTACTGAAGCTTGCACCAAGTATTACGATGACGGCGAACAAATTAGCCCCGAAATTCAAGCCGAAATCATGGAATACGTTGACAAAATGGAAGCTATCACCGGCAAAAAATTCGGTGACCTCCAGAATCCTCTGCTCGTTTCCGTTCGTTCCGGCGCACGTGCATCTATGCCCGGTATGATGGATACTATCCTCAACCTCGGTCTTAATGAAGAAGTTGTTGAAGTTATCGCAAAGAAATCCGGCAATCCCCGTTGGGCTTGGGACTGCTACAGACGCTTCATTCAGATGTATTCCGACGTTGTTATGGAAGTCGGCAAGAAATACTTTGAAGAACTCATCGATAAGATGAAGGAAGAAAAAGGAATCAAACTCGACACTGAACTTACAGCTGATGACCTCAAAACTCTCGCTGAACAGTTCAAGGCTGAATATAAATCAAAAATCGGCTCAGACTTCCCCTCTGATCCCAAAGAACAGCTCATGGGCGCAGTTAAAGCCGTATTCCGTTCTTGGAACAACCCCCGCGCTATCGTATACCGCCGTATGAACGATATCCCCGGCTCTTGGGGTACTGCCGTTAACGTACAGGCAATGGTATTCGGTAACCTCGGCGATACCTCCGGTACAGGCGTTGCGTTCACTCGTAACCCCGCAACCGGTGAAAAGAAGCTCTTCGGCGAATTCTTAATGAACGCTCAGGGCGAAGATGTTGTTGCTGGTGTTCGTACACCTCAAACAATTGACCAGTTAAAGGAAATTATGCCTCAGTGCTATGAAGAATTCGTTAAAATCTGCGACGTTCTTGAAAAGCACTACCGCGATATGCAGGATATGGAGTTCACTATCGAAGACAAGAAACTCTATATGCTCCAGACTCGTAACGGTAAGCGTACTGCTGCCGCCGCTCTCAAAATTGCCTGCGACCTCGTTGACGAAGGCATGATTGAGCCTAAAGACGCTGTTCTTATGATTGATCCTAAGCAGCTCGACGCTCTCCTCCATCCTCAGTTTGACGCTGCCGCTCTTAAGAAAGCTACTCCTGTCGGTGAAGCTCTCGCAGCATCTCCCGGTGCAGCTTGCGGTAAAATCGTATTCACTGCTGAAGATGCAGTTGAATGGGTTGCTCGCGGCGAAAAGGTTGTCCTCGTTCGTCTCGAAACATCTCCTGAAGATATCGAAGGTATGCATGCGGCTGAAGGTATCCTTACAGTTCGCGGCGGTATGACCTCTCATGCAGCAGTTGTTGCACGTGGTATGGGTACATGCTGTGTATCCGGCTGCGGCGATATCAAGATGGATGAAGCTAACAAGACATTCACTCTCGGCGGCAAAACTTACAAGGAAGGCGATTATATCTCCCTTGACGGTTCTACAGGTAAAATTTACGGCGAAGCTATTCCTACCGTTGACGCTTCCATCGGAGGCGAATTCGGCCGCATAATGGCTTGGGCTGATGAATACAGAACCTTACAGGTTCGCACAAATGCGGATACTCCCGCAGACGCTAAACAGGCAGCTAAATTCGGTGCTGAAGGTATTGGTCTCTGCCGTACTGAGCACATGTTCTTCGATTCAGACAGAATCCCCGCTATCCGCGAAATGATCTGCTCTGATACAGTTGAACAGAGAGAAGCTGCTCTCCAAAAACTCCTTCCCATGCAGCAGGGCGACTTCGAAAAGCTCTATGAAGCTCTCGAAGGCAAACCGGTTACTATTCGTTTCCTTGATCCCCCGCTTCATGAATTCGTTCCTACTGAAGAAAAAGACATTGAGCTCCTCGCAAAGGCTCAGGGCAAGACTGTTGATGAAATCAAAGCTATTATCGCTGGTCTCCATGAGTTCAACCCGATGATGGGTCACCGCGGATGCCGTCTTGCAGTAACTTATCCTGAAATTGCTGCTATGCAGACTAAGGCTGTTATCCGTGCGGCTATCAATGTAAAGAAGGCTCATCCTGATTGGGATATCGTTCCCGAAATCATGATTCCGCTTGTAGGCGAATTAAAAGAGCTTCAGTTCGTTAAGAAGACTGTAACTGAAAATGCAGACGCTGAAATCGCTGCCGCTGGTATTGATATGCACTATAAGGTAGGTACCATGATTGAAATTCCTCGTGCGGCTCTTACGGCTGACGAGATAGCTAAAGAAGCAGAATTTTTCTCATTCGGTACAAATGACCTTACTCAGATGACATTCGGCTTCAGCCGTGACGATGCTGGTAAGTTCCTCGGCGCGTACTACTCCAACAAGATTTATGAATCTGACCCGTTCGCTCGTCTCGACCAGGTTGGTGTAGGTAAACTTGTTAAGATGGCTGTTGAACTCGGACGCAAGACTCGTCCCGACATCAAGCTCGGTATCTGCGGTGAACACGGCGGAGATCCTTCTACCGTTGAATTCTGCCACAATATCGGTTTAACTTATGTTTCTTGCTCACCGTTCCGTGTGCCGATAGCAAGACTCGCTGCTGCTCAGGCTGCTATTAAAAGCTCCAAATAATTAGTTCAATAATAAATAAAATAATGACGCCCTTCTTAAATGAGGGGCGTTTTTTATATTTGTCAGATATAATGAAACTGATATGTTTTTACAGTTTATTTTTGAATACGAGTCAGACTGCGGTATTCGGTAGGAGTACAATTCATAATTTCCGCGAATTTACGGTTGAAGTAGCTTATGCTCTGATACCCGCAAAGCGTGGCAATATCGGTAATGCTCGAATTTCCATCGGAAAGATATTTTAAACTGCGGTAAATTTTAAGGCGGTTTATATAGTGAAACGGCTGCTCATTTGTAAATTTTTTGAAAGTACGGCAGTAATTTTCACGGCTCATATGCGCCTTTGAGGCAAGCTCGGATAAAGTAAGCGGATTTTCTAAATTATCATTTATATAATCAATCGACGCTTTGATATCCTCATAATAGCGTGAGCTTACCGCAGACTTCACCGACACACTTTCGGGTATATTTTCTATGCATACGAAAAATATATCAAGAAGCAGGCTTTTGACCTTGAGTTCAAAACCTCGGTCTGGTTTAACATAATATTCAAAGCCACTGTCCGGCTTTAGCTCAAACATCGAAATTATTCTGCGGAGATTTTCTATGATTTCACGTGACCATTCCAAATTTTGATTAAAGTATGAGGGAAAAGCAATATTCTTTTCGACAATACGGTTTATATATTTGGTTCCGACTACGTCATTGTATTCGGAAAAAAGCAGTGATGGTTTAAAGACTACCGCGTAAAACGTTATTTCTGAATTTTCATCAGTCATTGAGGCGGTATGTATTATTCCGGAATTGACAAACGCAGCATCACCGGTGTTTATTTCCTGAGAACGGCTGTCCTCGAAAAGGCAAACTGTACCTTGTTCTGATAAAAGAAACTCAAATTCACCATGCCAGTGCGGGCAAAAAAGCAAATCTCCCTTATGATGAGCATATGCGGGCTGAAGTTTGTATACCTCTATCGGAAAATCGGGTGTGCCGTGAAGTTTTTTCTGCTTTCCGTTGCTGAAAATAATATCGTTTTCTATCATCGCATTATCAACCTTTTTATTTCATAATTTATATCCGAGGTTTTTTTATTTATACCACAGATAACTATATATGTCAAGCTTAATTTAAACGTCAGTCAATTTACAGTTTGTCAATATTGTTAAAAAATTTGACATTATTGTTAAAGCAATATTTGACGGGTACATATATAATTTAATCGGGACACTATTTTCTGCATAAATAAAATTATTAGAAAAGAGGATATATATCATGGAAAGAATAACTCAGATAACTCAAATTGCGGAAAACATATTTAAAGTTGTACACAAAAACGACGGCGCATCAGAACGCGACAGCTTGATTATAACGGCAAATACAAATGAATACCGCGGAAACGGCTGTTTTGAATGCAAAACTTCCGATGGCCTTGCGTCTTTTTATAAAAACGGAAATGAGATTATTTCAGAAATCAGCTCGATATACACACAGAGCTTTAAAATCAATGAAGATGACGCAGTATACGGTCTCGGAATTCATCAGCACAAGTCATTAAATCACAGAAACAGCAGTATAAGAATGGCTCAGATAAATGGCGTAAGCACCGCAGTTCCTTTTTTTACCTCAACCGGCGGTTATGCGGTACTCATTGATAACTATTCTTTTATGAGCATAGGCATTGACAGAGGCGCAAACTTTAATAATAACGACCTTGAAAATAAAATGTCAATCCCGAATACCATAAATATAAATGCTGACGATAACGACTGCTTTGTATATTATATGATACTCGCAGACAAAATCGATGAGCAGATTGCCGCATACAGATATCTTACCGGAGCGGCTCCCCTGTTCCCGAAATGGGCATACGGTTTCTTCCAGTGCCGTGAGCATTACCGCACACAGGAGGAAATTCTCGATGTCGCACGCACAATAAGAAAACATCATATTCCGGCGGACTGTATCGTTCAGGACTGGAACTACTGGGGTGAACACGGTTGGAACGCGCTTTTGTGGGACAAAAACAAATATCCCTCGCCGGAAGAAATGATATCCGAAATTCACGATAAGCTCAATCTGAAATTGATGATATCTGTATGGCCGAGTTTCGGACCTGATACGGAAGTAACCAAAAAGCTTGAGGCAGTCGGCGGTATTCTTGAAAAGCCCGGGCGCAAAGATGAAAACTGGGGACGTGTACATGACCCGCTCAATCCCAAAGCGGCTGATATAATTTGGAACGGAATGAAGAAAGAATTATTCGACAAAGGTGTTGACGCATGGTGGCTCGACTCAACCGAACCCGCATTTGAAAAGGATTCATCATTAAAACTGCTTGAAGCCTCTGACTGCGCTCTCGGCAAAAACAAGGATTATCTCAATACATTCGCGTTTGCTTCCTCAAAAAATACATATACTCATCAGCGCGCTGACCGTGACGACAAGCGTGTATTTATCCTCACAAGAAGCGGATTTGCCGGTTTGCAGTCTGTCGGAACTCTCACATGGACTGGCGATATTGAGGGAAGCTGGGAAGTTTTAAAACGTCAGATTATATCCCTGCTCGGATATTCCGCGTCCGGAATTCCTTATTCTACCACCGATATCGGCGGATTTTTTGTAAATTATCCCAACGGAAATAAGAACGAGGAATACCGTGAACTTTATACAAGATGGTTCTGGTTCGGAGCGTTTTCACCGATATTCCGTTCTCACGGCACAAGCACTCCCCGTGAAATGTGGTTCTTCGGCGAAGAAGGCACAAAATATTACGATTCCCTTATGGAATGCGACAAGCTCAGATACCGTTTACTTCCTTATATTTATTCTAACGCTTACAAAATCACCTCTGAGGGTTATACAATAATGCGTCCGCTCGTTATGGATTTCCCGAATGATAAAAATGTAATCAATATTTCTGACAGCTTCATGTTCGGCGACGCACTGCTTGTAAATCCTGTTACAGAAGCGGGTGCGGTATCACGCAAGGTATATCTGCCGATAAATAAATCCGGTGTATGGTATGATTACTTTACCGGTGAAAAATATGACTGCGGTCAGACCATTGACGCGGCAGCTCCGATTGAACATATTCCGCTTTTCGTAAACGGCGGAAGCATTATATTAACCGGAAGTGACTGCGAATACGTGGCGGCTCAGGACAAGACCACAATTGATGTAAACATATACACCGGCTGCGACTGTGATACATTTATTTACACTGACAGCGGCGACGGATATGCTTACGAAAAAGGCGAGTATGCTAAAATCGATGTATCATACCGCAAAAATGAAAAGAAGCTCACTTTCTCCGATGTCAGCGGAAATTGTAGCGATATCGTTATTCCAAACAAGATGCGCATTTTTGTAAACGGAAAGCATATCTGCGACACTGATTACTACGGAAAAGAAACCTGCATTGAATTAAATTGAGTTTAATTTTATATCAATTATAAAACAGAGGTAATTATAATGAAACTTAAAAGAATAATCTCATTATTGTTATGTTTATGTATGTTGGTTCCTGCGACAGCGTGTGGAAGTGATTCAGAAAGTAATTCTGATACGCAGACTCAGACCGAAAGTACATCATCAGAAAGCGAAACTTCCGCAAATGATGAAAGCTCCGCTGATTCAACTGCCGAAACCGAAGACCCACGTTTAAATTATAAGGATTCCCTGCCGGAGGGGCTTGATTTTGGTGGAAGCGAATATCGTATCTTGTGCCGTGAAAATGCATTTTCAACTTCAACCGCTCTCAGTTCAACGGAAATGCACTCGGAAGAACTTACCGGGGAAGTAGTAAACGATGCGATTTATTCCCGTTCACTTGCGGTTGAAGACCGCCTCAATGTAGATATACAATCGGTGCTTGCCGCAGATGTAAACACTATGGTCAAAAGCAGTATCGCCGCGAACGATAACGCATTCGATATTGTCGCCGGATACGCTTATTTTATAACCCCTCTGGCACTTGACGGAATGTTTATGAACCTCGCTGACACTAAATATATCGATTATTCTCAGCCGTGGTGGCCGTCAAAGCTCATAGATGACCTCACAATTCAAAATCAGCTCTATTTTATTTCCGGGGAAATCGCGCTTTCATATGTCCGCTGTCTTAACTGCCTGCTGTTTAACAGAACACTTGCTGAAAACTGGGGTATTCCGGATTTATATCAGCTTGTCCGCGATGGAAAATGGACATTTGATAAATACATGGAAGTATCGAGAATGGTATCATCTGACGCAAACGGCGACAGCAAATATGATGAAAATGACATTTACGGACTGGCTAATCTGAGTGTAGATTCATTTTTCTCATCATTTGATATAGAGATGACAAAAACAAACGATGACG
>CALWTV010000063.1 GCA_944384555.1 uncultured Clostridia bacterium
AGCAAGTAAAAAAAGTTGATGTTAATGTATATCAAAAAATCGAAATTGGATATCGCTCCAATGATGAGGGGTTAGACCCGAATGCTTCAATAGAAAAAGAAAGTAAAATGATTACCGGCGACTACAACATAGTAAACGCTGACTTTTTTGTTGAATATAAAATATCCGACCCGATAAAATATCTTTACTCCTCGCAGGAACCCGAACTTATTTTAAAAAATCTTGTTCAGAGCCAGATAAGAAATGTTATCGGTTCCGCTACTGTTGACAGCGTTCTGACTGACGGAAAAACTGAAATACAGCAGCAAGTCAAGGAACTTATCATCGGAGTACTTGAGGAATATGATATAGGACTTACTCTTACAGATATAAAAATACAAGACAGTGAACCCCCTACTGCATCTGTAATAGAGGCTTTCAAAGCCGTTGAAACTGCAAAACAAATGGCTGAAACTGTAATAAATGAAGCCAAAGCATATCAAAATTCAGAAATTCCAAAAGCTCAGGCTGAAGCTGACAAACTTATCCAAAACGCGGAATATCTAAAACAAAACCGAATTAATGATGCAGTAAAAACTATCGCAATGTTTGAAGCTATGTACAAAGAATATGTGCTAAACCCGGATATTACTCGTACAAGAATGTATTATGAGGCTTTAAACGCTGCCCTGCCCGGTGTAAAACTTTACATAGATGCTTCTGAAGGCAATACTCAAAAACTACTTCCGCTTGACGATTTCATAAATGAAAACGGAGGACAGAACAATGGCTGAAAATAAAAAAGCTTATAAAATCTCTATTGTCGCTGCCATAATTATTTTGATTGGATTGTTCGTGCTTTTAAACAGCTTTTATACTGTTGCTGAAAATGAATATGCTTGTCTTGTAAGATTTGCAAAAATTGAAAACATTACCGACAAAGCCGGACTGCATTTTAAAGTTCCATTTGTAGACGAGATAATGGTATTTCCTAAAACTGTTCTTCTTTATGATGTACCTGAATCAGAAGTACTTACTGCCGACAAGAAAAATATGACTGTTGACAGCTATATCATGTGGGAAATCAGTGACCCTCAGTTATTTTATCAAACTCTTGGAACTATAAGAGAGGCAGAAGTCAGACTTGACGCAATTTCCTATAACGCTCTTAAAAACCTTATGGGTACTTTGGAGCAAAATAAAATAATAAATCAAGATGATGCGTCAGAACGTAATGATATTTATGAAGGAATAACTTCAGAAGTATCTGAAATAGCCAAAACATATGGTATAAATGTAATTGACTTAAAAATAAAGCGTCTTGACCTGCCGGTTGACAATGAACAGGCTGTTTATAACCGCATGATATCAGAACGTAATCAGATGGCAGAAAAATATACGGCTGACGGTGAACTTGAGGCGTCCAAAATACGCAATGAAGTTGATAAAACTGTAAATATTACAATATCTGATGCGGAAGCTAACGCTGAACGTATAATCGCGGAAGGCGAGGCTGAATACATGCGTCTGCTCGCGGAAGCTTACAACACAGATGATAAGCGTGATTTCTATGAATTTACGCTTGCAATTGACGCCTTAAAAGCGTCCCTCACAGGAGAAGACAAAACAGTTATAATCGATGCAAACAGCAAACTCGGAAAACTTCTTGTAAATCCTCAGCAATAAATAAAAATTGGGATATCCGTAAAACAATCGGATATCCCTTTATTGATTTATTTTTTATTTTCTGTTTGTCTGAATACTTCAAATGCCAGAATTGAGGCAGCTGACGCGGCGGAAAGCGCAGCTTTGAATTCACGCCCATAATCAAGGCGCACTATTTTATCCGCACAATCCAGTACTTTTCGGGAAATTCCACGTTTTTCTCCGCCTACAATCATAAAAATCGGCTTTTTTAAGTCGGTTTCATATACAGATACAGAATCTTTAGTATCGGCGCACACGATTTTATATCCCGATTTTCTAAAAATATCAATCGCTTCCTCAGCGTCCGATATGTATATTTTAAATCGCTCCGATGCCCCTGCCGATGCACGGCATACAACTCCTGCGGCGCTCATCCAGTTTCTCGGCGACAGAATAATTCCGTCCGCGCCGGCAGCATATACTGAACGCATAGCATATCCGAAATTATACGGGTCCTCTATTCCTTCAAGCATCATGTAAAATCCGTTATTCTCAAGCGAAATTTCTTTAAGTGCCGGAAATTGACGGTCTGAACAATACGCAATAATGCCGCCGTGAGACGAACCTACCGTTATTTCATCAATCACCGCCGAGTCCACCGCCTCTACTGTAAATCCATACTGCTCAGATATTCTCTGCAAATACCGTATTTCCTTATATTTTGATTCACTTTTAGCGCGGTCAAATAATATTTTTTCAATTTTACGGCTTGATGACTCAAGGACAGCACGTATAGACGTCATTCCCTCAAAAACCAGTGACGGAGCAAATTTTTGTTCTTCTTTCTGCATTTCCGAATTATATAAGCTCGCTTAATTCCTCGTCGGAAAGTGCGCAGATATCGTCATCATAAAAATTTCCGTCATCATATACCGTAACAGGAGCATTCGCAAGTCTTGACTGATATTTTATATCATTCAGGTAATTATCAAGCAAATATACACCTGCGGCGGCATTAAGTGCAGCAGCTATCGCACAAAACCAAGAATACTTACTGCTTTGTGACAATGTTTTAAAAAAGGTCACAACAGCCCATACCGACTGGAGTAAAAAAACAAATGCCAATATCAGTTTTTTATCAAACCTCATATACATAATTCCTTTCTGCGTCAGAGTTTTAATTTACATATTTTCCGTCATTTAATATTCAGAAATATACGTTCTGAATTTATTCTCCGGCATTAAATCTTCAAATATTCACTTAAAACTTATTTGCCGGCATTCATTTTCAAATATGCGTTTATAAATTCGTCAATCTCGCCGTCCATAACTGCTTGAATATTTCCATCTTCATAGCCGGTTCTGTTATCTTTAACCAGTGTGTACGGCATAAATACATATGAACGTATCTGTGCGCCCCACTCGATATTTGTCTTTATTCCTTTGATATCGTCAATCTTATCGAGTTTTTCACGCTCTTTAATCTCAATCAGTTTTGATTTGAGCATTTTCATAGCAGTTTCTTTATTTTGAAGCTGACTGCGTTCTGTCTGACATCCGACAACAATTCCAGTAGGAATATGAAGAATTCTTATTGCGGAGTCTGTTTTATTGATATGCTGACCGCCGGCACCACTTGAACGGTGAGCTGTAATTTCGAGGTCCTCCTCTTTTATCTCAATTCCGCCATCATCATCAAACTCCGGCATAACCTCCACAGACGCAAAAGAAGTATGGCGGCGTCCCGAGCTATCAAAAGGCGACACTCTGACAAGTCTGTGAACTCCGTTTTCGCTTTTCAAATATCCGTATGCGTTCATTCCCTCAATCATTATTGTAGCGCTTTTAAGTCCTGCTTCTTCCCCGTCAAGCCAGTCTACAAGCTTGACGTTGTATCCGTGGCGTTCGCCCCATCTTGTATACATTCGATACAGCATTAAAGCCCAGTCCTGAGCTTCCGTTCCGCCTGCTCCAGGGTGGAATGATACTATTGCATTGTTTTTATCATATTCGCCAGAAAGCAAAATTGCAATGCGCTGTCTTTCTTCATCAGCCTGTATATCAGATACATCTTTTAAAATCTCGTCTGTCATTGACTCGTCATTTTCTTCAATAGCCATTTCCACCATGACAATCGTATCTTCAAGCTTCGCTTCAAGCGACTCAAATTCTTCGATTTTGTCTTTGATTTGTTTAATTTTTTGGAGGACTTTTGTAGACTCGCTGTTGTCGTTCCAGAAATCTGCTTCAAAGGTTTTTTGTTCAAGAGATGCGGCTTCCTCACGCAAAGAATCAATTCTAAGTGCTGAGCCTAAATCCTTGATTTCATCACGCATACCTATCAGTTTATATTTTGCTTCTTCAAGTGCAATAATCATTAAAAAGTAATTCCCTCCGACTATAGTATTTAAAAAATATGCTACCGTTTACATAAAGATCATATCATAAATTTAATCAAAGTAATTTCCTCCAATATAGAATATAAAAATAATATGGTTACTGTTTATATAAATATTATATCATAAATTT
>CALWTV010000064.1 GCA_944384555.1 uncultured Clostridia bacterium
AAAATGAGTTGAACAATGTTGTTTACAGCCATTTTGGCTTTTCTGAGATCTTCTGTAATAAAATATCTTTTTCTTGCTATGGACTTTAGCATAGAAGTGTGGTATAATGTAGGTGTATAGGGCGAGAATTCGTCCGGATGATCTACTAAATACCTACAAATGGTCTTGGCGTCAAGGTTATCATTCTTGGCGGAGTGTACTTTGGCTGCTTTACGAGCCATATTGGTTAAAATCGGATTGATCATCATCACCTTGTAATTCTGTGCGATCAGAAAAGTGATGATGTTGGTGTGGTAGATACCGGTGGATTCAAGCCCTATACGTACGTCTGAATCACCTGTAGCTCCACAGAAGGACTGTATGTCCGCGTGGAGCTTTTTGTATCCTTCTTCAGTGTTGCCTATGGTAACAGATGAAGCCCGGAACACAAGTCCCGTTTCTTTTTGAATCATGAAGCAGTCATGCTTTTCGGACGCGACATCAATGCCGACGATGATCATAGTTTTTTCCTCCTGAAAATGTATCTCCCCGCATCCCCCTGCGTGACTTTCCCCATGTATACTGGTTCCTTATCACCGGTCATCGTTTGAAACCAAACGTGCCGTAACCAACTGATTACCATATGAAAGGAAAGCCCGCAGCCATACTCTCCTTATACCAGTCGACTGCTGTCGCTGTAGACATTATGAAATGGACCGCGAGGCTCTCTAAAACTACGGATTGGGTTTATCGCCTTGGTTTTCCAAAGGGCGATGTGCCTTATCCGTATTCGGGGTTTATCCCCCTTCGCCAAACCCGTATCGGCGCTCAGGTCGCTCCCCGGCGTTGCCCTATCCTCCGATGCGGTAAAAGCAATTCTATTATATCACATTCTTTAATTTTATGAAAGGATTTTGTGTGATTGAATCACTTGCTGGGGGGTGATTTAATTATACCAGGATATAATGAAAAAGATACTTACAAACCTTAAAATATATACTATGAATGATATAAGTGAAGTTATAGAAAACGGATATATCATTATAGAAAACGGGAAAATAGCGGAGATTGGAAATGGAATGCCGGCAGAAATGGAGGGAGAATATATTTCCGACGGTGGAATTGCGTTTCCAGGATTTATTGATGGGCATACTCACATAGGTATAATAGGTGATTCGCTCACATTTGAAGGCGATGATGTAAACGAAGCAAGCGAACCATCAACCCCTAATATGCGTGCGATTGACGCAATAAATCCGCTTGACAGATGTTTCAGAGAGGCGCTTGAAGCGGGAATAACCACAGTAGCGGCAGGACCGGGAAGCGCAAATCCGATAGGGGGACAGTTCTGCGCAATAAAAACATACGGAAAACGTATAGATAAAATGTTAATAAAGGCTCCTGTTGCAATGAAATTTGCGCTTGGTGAAAATCCCAAAAATGTATAACACGGTAAAAATCAATCTCCGGAGACACGAATGGCAACTGCGGCGATAATAAGAGAAGCGTTATATAAGGCTAAAAAATATGCAGAAGATAAAGACAAAGCGAAAAACGCCTCTGAAGATGATGATGTTGATGAGCCTGAATTTGATATAAAAAATGAGTCGCTTGAAAAAGTGGTAAGAGGTGAACTTGCAGCGCATTTTCATGCCCACCGCGCGGACGATATTTTCACCGCAATCAGAATTGCAAAAGAATTTGGACTGAAATATAAAATTGTACATTGTACCGAAGGGCATTTGATATCAGACGAGCTTGCAGAGGAAGGGGTGGAAGCTTTCGCGGGTCCTAATTTTACCGACCGCTCAAAACCAGAGCTTTCAAATATGTGCTTTGCCAATGCGGGAATTCTTGACAAAGCCGGAATCAAAATCGGAATTACCACTGACCACCCCGTAACTCCTTTGAAATATCTCTCGCTTTGTGCGGCACTTGCAGTAAAAGAAGGGCTTTCACGTGAGTCCGCATACAGGGCTCTTACAATAAATCCTGCTCAGATGCTTGAAATTGATGACCGTGTGGGTTCAATTGAAGTCGGAAAAGACGCGGACATCGCAATTTTTAACGGAGACCCACTCGATATTTTTACTGAAACAATACATGTATTTATTAATGGCGAAAAAATAAAATAGTTAAGAGGAATTTTAAAGTATGTCATGCAGTCAGATTAGAAATATTGATGCAAAAAAAATAGAGGATGCTGTCGCGGAATTATTTGTGAAAGCAAATCATACGCTTTCGCCGGACGCTGAAAAATCTATAATTGATGCACGTAAATGTGAGAATTCAGAAGTTGCAAAGTCAGTGCTCGATACTTTGATTGAAAATCTTAATGCGGCAAAAAAATTTGATATCCCAATATGTCAGGATACTGGAATGGCAGTTGTTTTTGCCGAAATAGGTCAGGATGTACATATAACTGGTGGAAGCTTTGAAACGGCGGTGACAAACGGGGTAAGACGGGCATATGTAGACGGATATTTGCGTCTTTCGGTGGTAAATGACCCGCTTTTTGAGCGTAAAAACACAAATACCAATACTCCTGCGGTAATTCATACACGTATTGTTGATGGTGATAAAATAAAAATTACCGCTGCGCCTAAAGGTTTCGGAAGCGAAAATATGAGTGCGGTAAAAATGTTTAATCCAAGTGCGAGCGAAGATGATATAATTGATTTTGTAGTGCAGACGGTAAAAAATGCCGGTTCAAAGCCATGTCCGCCTATTGTAGTTGGGGTAGGTATTGGCGGAACTTTTGAATATGCGGCACTGCTTGCAAAAAAAGCGCTTACAAGAGATACGTCTGATAAAAATGCCGACTCAAGATATGCGGAACTTGAGTGTAAGATTTTAGATAAAATAAATTTACTTGGAATAGGTCCGCAGGGATTTGGCGGAGATACAACGGCACTTGCAGTGAAAATTAATTATTACCCTACACATATAGCAGGTTTGCCGGTAGCGGTTAATATAAACTGCCACGTATCACGCCATATGAGCAAAACAATTTGATTTAAGTTATTAATAATATGAACGAATATAAAAATAACAGGGAATATCAGAAAATTCAGAAAATTTATCAGCAGAAAAAAACTATCAAAATTCTGATAATATTTATTCTGATAATTTCAATTATGCTTTTGCTGGTTACATTTGCGTACATATTTAAACCAGAATCGGCACGGACTGTTGAGGCTTTTAATGAAATTGAATCAGAAATAAATGAATTGTCTGAAAAAAATGAACAATTAAAATCACAGCTTGAAAGTGCTGAAAAGGAAAATTCTGAACTTAAATCACAGCTTGAACAGATAACAATTGAAAATTCCGCAAATACGGAAATGTATGAACAGGAATTATCTAAATTGCGGACTGAGCTTGAGGAATTAAAAAAAAATTTGAGTGAAGAAACTGAAAATATCCAAAACGAAAATGACGAAGAAAAAGATACTTTAAGCGATGATGATAAATCAAAGGCATCGTCAAAAGCCCAGGTTATTTTTGCAGGTATACCGTCAAGTGCACCGAAACGTGAAGTAGAAGAAACTGTTGAAAAAGAAACGGTTTCTGAAGACGGCACTGTTACTGTCGAAGAAGTAGAGGAAAAGGTTGAAAAAGAAGCTAAAATTTCAATTTATTATGAAGATTTAACGACAGGTTTTAGTTTTGGCTATAATCAAAACAATTCAATGTATTCGGCAAGTCTGATAAAAGCACCATATATTCTTTCAGTACTTGAGGAAGTTTCACAGTATCAGAAAGCGAATGGAACAGTTTATCCTGAGGGAAAAGAAAAATATGACCTGAACCGTAAATGGGTATTTGACAAAGAGAATATGAATAAAAACGGTTCCGGAAAAATCAAGGATATGGAAGACGGAACTGAAATGACATATAAAGATTTGGTGTCATATGCCTTGATGTATAGCGATAATGTAGCTTTTGCACAGCTCAGAGAAACGTTCGGATATGGGTATTTTAACTCATATGCTCAAAAAATAGGTGCGTCAAGCGTTTTAGCATCTTTTTATTCTATGTCGCCGGCAGACGCGGGAAAATTTCTCAGATGTATATATGATTTTACCGAGAGTGACGCGGCATACGGTTCATTTATGAAAGAATGTATGATGAATTCGAGCTTCCGTGCGATTATTGACGCGGCAGTTTATCCGAAAAAAAATGCGAGAAAATATGGTTGGGACATAGATTCATATCATGATATGGCGATAGTGTATGATGAACATCCATACATAATAGTAGTTATGACTGATTACGATGACGGAGGAGATGAGGTAAACTCATATCTGCGTTCAATTGTAAAGCAGATAGATAAAATTCATACGGATATGTGGAGCTAAAATAAGCTGAATAAAATTAGGGGAAAAATATACTTTTGAGAATAAAAGTACATCTTTCCCCTTTTCATCGTAATAATAATATTATTATCGCAGATGAAATCAGTTACACCGAGTTTTTTGATTTGTTAGTTGTATTCCTCTGATTCGGACGGACGGAAAAGGAGGGAAACACACCATAAACCGGCAAGAGCCACTACTGTGTAAATAATTCTGCTGATTAAACCAGCCTGTCCACCGCCAAGCCAAGCGACAAGGTCAAATTGGAACAGACCGATACTTCCCCAGTTTATGGCTCCTATTATTACAATTACTAATGCGATTCTATCGAGAATAGCCATAATTACTCCTTTTATATAATTTATGAATGCTTATTTCGATATGCCATATGAGATAAGCAATAATATGATACGCCAAAAAGAGTAATTTTATTTATTTTTCAGACTAAGATGTTATATTAAATTAAGCCATATATGGTATAAATTGCTTTTTAATTTTGAAATTCGGTCGTCAAAAACGGTAACAGCGGACGGAACTTTAATTTTAGTTTTAGAAAAGATATAAAATCAATAACATTTTCATCGCGATATTTATCCGGAAGTTCAGAAAATACTATCATAAGATACATACAAACCGCCTCACTGCGCCTGGTATCATGAAAATGCTCAATAATTCCGTTTATAATTTTTTTAATATTATCTCCGTATTTTGTAAAAAGATGTTCGACTGTACAGTAAAATCTGAGAGCAACAGCCGAAGTTTCATAGCATTCTCCATTATTGCAGAAATTTCCAAAACAAGTGCTATCAAGTCTGCGACAAGTTCTTTCAATCATATGACGTACAATAATTTCATTCGGAGATATGATTTCTAAAAGGCGTAGAATCTCAAGTTCATATGCGTTTGAGGAAAGAAGGTGAGTTTTTGGAAGTGCACCTGTTATCAGTCTGTATTTTGCGCCTCCTGCGTATGGAGGAATGTAAAAAATCGGATACATTTGGTGTGAATATTCATTTTTTTCAGAAGATGTATCTACACTTTCATG
>CALWTV010000065.1 GCA_944384555.1 uncultured Clostridia bacterium
CAAGCTGCGCCCATTACCCAGTAAGTAGACGATAAACAAATATCCTGAGGTGCAGTATCGCCCCATATATCGGTGTTGTGATGCGCACAAAATCCGCGGCAGCCGTACATTTTTTCTGCGGTGACCCTGCCGTTTTCGCGCATACGCTCGATTAAATCGAAAAGCGGTGTATGACATTCAGATAAATTTAGAGTTTCAGCACTCCAATAATTCATTTCAGCATTTATATTTATTGTATATTTGCTGTCCCACGGCGGCAGAAAATGGTGATTCCATATTCCCTGAAGATTTGCTGGAAGCGTGCCCTCTCTGCTTGATGAAATCAAGAGGTAACGTCCAAAATTAAAATACTTTTCAATGAGATTATTTGATTCCGTTGTAAAATCAACATTTTCTCGTTCTTTATCTGTTGTCAAATCATTATCATTTTCAGAATATAAATCAAGACTTACCCTCTCAAAAAGATTTTTATAATCTTTTTCATGCTCTTGTTTTATTTCAAAAAATCCCTTTTCTTTTGCGTTATTTATTGTATCACGGCAGTAATTCATGGGAGATTCATGTCTGAATGTAGTTGAAAGTGAAAGATATGCCGTAACTGACGTGCAGTTTTCCGCGATTAAATTTTCTCCAATTGTGTATATTTTTCCGTCTTCACTTTCTGCGCTCAAATAATTTACGAGAAATACGCCGTCTTTTCCTCCGGCGTCAGCGGTCATATATATTGAATTTCCATTTTCGTTTCCGACTTCATCAATGTATCTGCTTCTGTCAAAATGAAACTCAAGATTAATTGAATTTGCTTTGTCAGCAGTAAATCTTATTATAAAGACATTAGAAGGGTAATTTATAAAATATTCTCTTGTATATGAAACTCCTTTTATGGAGTAATTCACAGTCGAAATTCCGTTACCCATATCAAGCAGTCTTGTATATGAATCTGTTTCGTTTTTGTGTCCAGTTTTGATAAATAAATCTCCGGCGGGAAGATAATGACGCTGAGATTGTGGTACTCCTGATAATGCAAGAGCGGTTAATTTTTCTGCTTTGTCAGGTTCTCCGTTAAGTATCATTTCTCTTATCTTAGGAAGATTTTCAAGCGCGTCGGGATTATTTCGGTCACGAAAGCCACCGTACCAAAAACTATCCTCATTTAAATAAATATGTTCTGTTTCAATTTCTCCTGTAATCATGCCGCCTATGTATCCGTTTCCTACGGGAATAGCTTCTTCCCATTTTGAAGCAGGCATATTATACCATATTTTTTCAGACGTCTTGCTCATTTTTATTTCTCCTTACTTAATAATTATAAATCGTTTCATTTTGTATAAACAAGTATATCTTATCTATATTGTTGTGTCAATAATTTTTTTATAAAATATTTAATATTCCTATTGTTTTATTATCAAAATTAGTATATAATATATCAAACTTTATAAAGGAGAGTTATAAATGGACAAATCATATACAATACCTGTTATTGATATTTCAGAACAAATATCAAGGCAAACTATTGTAGATAAAGAAAAAGGCGTATATCTTGGTCATACAACTTCGGTATTGCTTGAAGATGGAAAAACCATTATTATAGTGTATCCTAAAAATCATGGAAACGGTCAGATTGTAATGAAACGTTCATCTGATGGAGGACTTACATGGAGTGAGCGGCTTGATGTGCCCGATTCATGGAGCACATCACTTGAAGTTCCAACTATATTTAGAACATATGATGCAAACGGAAATAAGCATTTGATTATGTTTTCGGGACTTAGACCGATTAGAATGGCTCATTCAGAAGATGACGGTTTTACATGGAGTGAGCTTGAACCGATAGCGGACGGGAAAATCGGCGGTATTGTTGCAATGGGCGATATAAAGGAAGTAGGCAAAGGTCATTATATCGCTATGTTTCATGATGACGGCAGATTTATGAGCGATGAAGCAGAAGTACTAACCGAAGTTTATAAAATCGGAAATGGTACAAATGCTCGTACACGTGTAAAATACAGCAAAAAGCAAAGTGACGGTTCATGGCTTAGTAATGATACAAGCTCATATGATGGCTATACTAAAATACATGAAGCTGTATGCGGAAAAACATACGATGACGGTCATTTTATTCTGTATCAGATAGAAAGTTTTGACGGAGGCATTACATGGTCGGGACTTCGTGAAATCGCAACTCATCCGACAGCACAAATCTGTGAACCGGCGATTATACGCTCTCCTGATGGTAATGAACTTACTGTATTGCTGAGAGAAAATTCAAGACGTCATAATGGATTCAAAATAATAAGCCGTGACAACGGGAAAACATGGTCAGATTTAATAGAGCTTCCCGCCGCGCTTACAGGTGACCGCCATTGTGCACGGTATTTAAATGACGGCAGACTTTTTATAAGTTTTCGTGACACAACTCTTGTAAGTGAAACATGGGGCGACTGGGTTGCATGGGTTGGAACTTACGAGGATATTGCAAACGGTAGAGAAGGGCAGTACCGTGTACGGCTCATGAAAAATTACGTTGCTGCCGACTGTGCTTATCCCGCTGTCGATATTCTCCCAGACGGTACAGTAGTAACTGAAACATATGGTCATTGGGAAAAAGATGAGCAGCCCTATATAATGTGTGTAAGAATTCACCCAAATGAACTTGATTCAATGCTTTGATAAAAATTTTGGAGGAAAATATGATTAATATTAATTTTGGAAAAGCCACACTCTCATTA
>CALWTV010000066.1 GCA_944384555.1 uncultured Clostridia bacterium
TACAGGCAATAAACGGCTGATTATGCGTTATAGACGTACAATTAACTGAAAGGATGCGTAATTTTAAAAATGCTTAAAAATAAAATAGCAGTCATTACCGGCGGCGCAAGGGGAATTGGTTTTGCGATTGCTGATAAAATGGCGAAAAATGGTGCGGATATTGCAATTTTGGATTTGTGTGATGATGCTGCAGGAAAAGAGGCATGTGAAAAAATTGCGTCAAACGGCGTGAAATGCTCCTTTTATAGATGTAATGTATCAGACTTCGCTCAGTCCGAAGAAGTTGTAAAGCAAATTATTACGGATTTCGGAAGAGTTGATATACTTGTAAACAATGCCGGAATAACACGCGATAAATTGACTCTTGCAATGACCGAAGCGGATTATGACGCCGTATTGAATGTAAACCTTAAAGGTACATTTAATATGATAAAACACACCTATCGTCAGTTCGCAAAAAATAAATACGGTAAAATAATAAATATTTCTTCTGTTGTAGGTCTTATGGGGAATGCCGGACAGGCTAATTACAGCGCATCAAAAGCGGGCGTTGTAGGACTTACAAAGACAATAGCAAAAGAACTTGCAACTCGTGGAATTAACTGTAATGCGATTGCTCCCGGATTTATCGGTACTCACATGACCGACGAAATGACGGAAGCGGCTCAGAATGAAATAAAAAAATCAATCCCGATGGCTAAAATCGGAACTCCTGAAGATGTTGCTAATCTTGCGCTCTTCCTTGCGTCCGATATGTCAAGCTATATCACGGGTGAAGTAATAAAGGTAGACGGTGGACTGTATATGTAATTTCTGCGGACAAACATACCGCGGTAAAATACAGCCTAAATAATCAAAATCCGAAGGGAAGGTAAGCATAATAATGCGGAGAGTTGTTATTACCGGAATGGGAATTGTATCGCCGGTTGGAAACAATATCAATACTTTTTTTGAAAATATCACAAACGGAGTATGCGGAATCAGTGAAATTACTCACTTTGATACGACTGATTTTAAAGTTAAAGTTGCGGCAGAAGTAAAGGATTTCGATGTAAAAACCGCATATGAAAGCGGGAGCGAAGCAAAAAAAGCAGACAGATTCACTCAGTATGCTATGTCGGCGGCAGTTCAGGCAATGAATGACAGCGGACTTACAAATGAAAATATTGACAGCGAGCGTTTGGGAGTTTATGTAGGCTCCGGTATAGGCGGAATGGAAACATATATATCAGAGATAGATAAACTTAGAACGCGCGGTCCTTCAAGAATATCGCCGTTTTTTATTCCCATGATGATAAGCAACATGGCATCGGGCTCAATTGCAATAAGATATAACGCTCAGGGTCCCACTCTTCCGGTTGTAACTGCCTGCGCAACATCGACAAACGCAATAGGCGAAGCTTTTCATGCGGTAAAGCATGGTTATGCTGACGCAATTATAGCAGGCGGAGCGGAAGCTACTATAAATGAACTTGCTGCTGCGGGATTTTCAAATATGAAAGCACTTTCAGAAGAAACCGATCCCTTAAAAGCGTCTTTGCCTTTTGATAAAAGAAGAAGCGGTTTTGTAATGGGTGAGGGTGCTGGTATTGTTATTCTTGAAGAATATGAACACGCAGTATCAAGAGGGGCTAAAATATATGCGGAAATTTGCGGATACGGAAATACTTGCGACGCATACCATATGACAGCACCTGCTCCGGATGCAGAAGGCGCAGCGCGTGCGTTTAAACTTGCGGCTAATGAAGCGGGAATTAACGGCAGTGAGAAAATTTATATAAACGCTCACGGTACAGGCACACCCATGAATGATAAGACAGAGACACTTGCTATTAAAAAGGCTTTTGGCGAAAATGCGTATAAAATAGCGATAAGCTCAACAAAATCAATGACAGGTCATATGCTTGGAGCTGCGGGAGCAGTTGAGGCAATTGCCAGTGCGCTTGCTGTAAAAAATGGTATTATTCCGCCTACTATCGGATATGCTGAACCGGATCCTGAATGTGACCTTGATTATGTTCCGAATAAATGCAGAAAATGCGATATTGAATTTGTACTTTCTTCATCTCTTGGATTCGGCGGTCATAACGCTTGCATTGCGCTAAAAAAATTCGTAGATTAATTGACAGGAAAGGTATAGATAAAAATGGATATAGAAAAGGTAAGGGCTCTTGCGGAAATTTTAAGTACCTTTGAGCTTTCATCTATAACAATTACAGAGGGTGAAACTAAAATTTCACTTAAAAAAGAAACAAATATCTTTTCCGTCCCTATGCAGTCTGTTCCACAGATTCAACAGAATAATAAAAATATTTCAAACATAAATTCCGATGATTCAGCCAGTGTTGTCGATACTTTATATAATTTCAGCGATGTAAATGAAATAAAATCACCTCTTGTAGGTACTTTTTATTCCGCTCCGTCGCCGGAAGCAAAGCCTTTTGTAGAAGTAGGTGCAAAAGTAAAAAAAGGCGATACTTTATGCATTGTTGAGGCAATGAAACTTATGAACGAAATTACCGCTGACAAAGACTGTGAAATTGTTGACATCTGCGTCAAAAACGGTGAAATTGTTGAGTATGGTCAGACATTGTTTAAAGTTATATAATTTCAATATTTTGAAAGATGTGAGTATATGAACAGAGATGATATAAAAAAGATAATACCTCACAGAGAGCCGATGCTTCTCGTTGACGAGATTGAACTTGACGAAAACGGTGCAGCACATGGAAAATATACTGTTACCGGAGAAGAATGGTTTGTTCAGGGACATTTTCCGGGAAATCCTATCGTGCCGGGAGTAATTCAATGCGAAATGGCGGCTCAGACGTGTGCGGCAATGCTCAGCGGAAAAATTGAGGGTAAAACTCCTCTTTTTACAGGAATTAACAATGTTAAGTTTAAGAAACAGGTTAAACCCGGAGATACTATTGAGTTTATATGTGAAATAGATAAAGTGAAAGCACCTTTCTATTTTGCCAAAGGCAAGGGAATGGTTGACGGTGCCCTTTGCATGAGCGGTGAATTTTCATTTGCAATTGTGTAAGTTTTTGACTTAGGAGGATTTTATAATCGTGTTCTCTAAAATTTTGATAGCAAACCGCGGCGAAATTGCGGTGAGAATTATTCGTGCATGTAAAGAAATGGGAATATTAACCGTTGCGGTATTTTCGGAAGCTGACAGGGAAGCTCTTCACGTCAGTTTAGCCGATGAGAGCTATTGTATCGGTCCCGCAAAGGTCGGCGACAGCTATCTCAATATGAATACGATTCTGACCGTAGCTGAATGCAGCGGTGCCGAAGCTATTCATCCCGGCTACGGACTGCTTTCTGAAAATCCTGAATTCGCTGAACTGTGTGAAGCATGCAATGTTAAATTTATAGGTCCGTCAAGCGATGTAATACGCCGCATGGGAAATAAGGATGAGGCAAGAGTTACAATGAAAGCCAATGGCGTTCCTGTAATTCCGGGGTGTGATTTTGTCGAAAATCTTGATGTCGGTATTGCCGAAGCTGAAAAAATCGGATATCCGTTGATGATTAAGGCAAGAGCAGGCGGAGGAGGACGTGGAATCAGAATTGTCCATAAACCTGAAGATTTTGCGGTCGCTTATCAGACTGCCTCAGCGGAAGCAAAGAATACATTCGGTGACAGTACTGTATATCTTGAAAAATACCTGACAAATGTAAAACATATAGAAGTTCAGATTATAGCGGATAATTATGGAAATATTGTTTGCATAGGTGACCGTGACTGTTCAGTTCAGAGAAAAAATCAGAAAGTGCTTGAAGAATGTCCCGCTCCTTCAATTTCTGATGAGCTCCGAGGCAGAATAATGGCTGCCGCGAGAAAAGCCGCCGAAGCTGTAAATTATACGGGTGTCGGAACAGTTGAATTTTTGCTCGACCGAGAAAATAATTTCTATTTTCTTGAAATGAATACACGCCTTCAGGTTGAACACTGCGTAACTGAAATGGCTACTGGAATTGATATAGTAAAGTGGCAGATTAGATGTGCGGCAGGAAATCAGCTTGGATTTTCTCAAGATGATGTTTCATATGTTGGACAAGCAATAGAATGCCGTATAAATGCCGAAAATCCGCTTGAAAATTTCCGTCCAAGCTGCGGAGAAATAACACTTCTCCATGTTCCCGGCGGACATAATGTAAGATTTGATACAGCAATCTACCAAAATTATTATATACCGCCGTTTTACGATTCGATGATAGGCAAGCTTATTGTGTGTGCAAAAACCCGTGAAGAAGCAATGCGTAAAATGAGATGCGCATTGTCTGAACTCGTAATAGAGGGTATTGATCATAACAGCGAACTTCAGATTGATATTATCTCAGATGATGAGTTTATAAGCGGAAATTACACCACGGGATTTTTGACAGAGAAAGGATATGTTAAATAACCAATGAATTTAAAAGGTTTTTTTAAACAGCATAAAAATAATCTTGAGGGCGAACAGAAATCGGAAAATTCAACTCCGGTTAAAATTCCCGAGGAGCTGTATATATCCTGCCCCAAATGCAAAAAAGCAATAGTAAAACGCAGTCTGCGCAATACGCTTTATGTTTGCGAAAATTGCGGTCATCATTTCAGAATAAGCGCGCGTCAGAGATTATTTTTTACGGTTGATCCTGATACATTTGAAGAACATGACGAAAATATGAGTGCTTCAAATATACTTGATTTTCCCGATTATGACGAAAAACTTGAAGCCGCATATAAGAAAAGCTCTGAAATGGAAGCGGTTGTCTGCGGAACGTGTAAAATAGGCGGTTATCCTTGCGCTATTTTTGTAATGGAATCAAATTTTATTATGGGTTCACTCGGTACAGTAGTAGGTGAAAAAATTACTCGTCTGTTTGAATATGCAATTGAAAAATCACTGCCTGTGCTTGGAATAACTGTATCTGGAGGAGCACGTATGCAGGAGGGAATGTTATCGCTCATGCAAATGGCCAAAGTAAGCGGCGCAGTCAAAAGGCATAGTGATGCCGGTAACCTGTATATTACACTTATTACCGACCCAACCTGTGGCGGAGTAACAGCAAGTTTCGCAATGCTTGGTGATATTATTATCGCAGAACCTGACGCACTTATAAGTTTTGCCGGTCCGCGTGTTATCGAACAGACAATACGTCAAAAGTTGCCTGAAGGATTTCAGCGTGCCGAATTTCTGCTCGAAACTGGTTTTATTGATGATATAATAGCGAGAAAAGATCAGCGCGATTATCTTACCAAAATTTTAAAAATCCATACAAGAACGGGAAGGAATTCGTAAAATGAGCAGATATGATATTGTAAAAAAATCACGTGCTTCTGACCGTTTGACCTCGCTTGATTATATAACCAATATTTTTACGGATTTCTGTGAGATGCACGGAGACAAAAGATATAGAGATGACAGAGCAGTTATTGCAGGAATTGCGATGCTTGGAGAAATTCCGGTTACAGTAATCGGACTTGAAAAAGGTCATGGCACAAATGATAAAATTAGCCGTAATTTCGGCGCGGCTCATCCGGAAGGATATCGCAAGGCTCTGCGCCAAATGAAGCTTGCAGAAAAATTTGGACGCCCAATTATATGTTTTGTTGATACATCAGGAGCTTATTGCGGAATAGAAGCCGAACAGCGTGGTCAGGGACAGGCAATTGCCGAAAATTTATACGAGATGATGACGCTTAAAGTACCGATAATATCCGTTATTATAGGTGAAGGCGGCAGCGGAGGCGCACTCGGACTTGCTGTAAGCGATGAGGTATGGATGCTTGAAAATTCGTACTATTCCGTAATATCCCCTGAGGGCTGTGCGAGCATTTTGTGGAAAGATGTTTCAAGAGCAGAAGAAGCCGCAGAATGTCTTAAATTAACAGCTGATGATTTGCTTGAGCAGGGAGTAATTGAGAAAAAAATCGAGGAAGACGGTTCAGATTTGCGCTTGTATATACGTCTTAAAAAAGAGTTTTTAAAGACAATATCTGAAAAAATGGAACTCGATACTGAACAATTGCTTAATGCAAGATATGAGAAATTCAGAAAGATAAAATAATGATAGCTATTGTTATAGACAGTACTGCATACATTACATCAAGAGAAGCATATTTATGCGGAATTCGTGTAGTGTCTGCGTCATATTCCGTTGACAGCCGTATGTACAATGAAAAATTTATTGATGTACCATTCGATGAACGTGCTGTATACGGTACAAATGCAAAATGTGTGACATATCACCCCACCACAGTTGATTTTTTGAATACATTCAGAGAACTTGATTCAAAAGGATTGGATATTATCTGTATAACCATGTCATCAAAGTTAAGCAGTTCATATAATAGTGCTTTGCTTGCAAAAAAATATCTTCCAAATGCAAATATAAGAATAGTTGATTCGGATTTAACTGTGGCTGGATTATATCTTCTTGCGAAAAAAGCAAGGGCGCTCGCAAAAACGGGATATGGAATTGATGAAATTGAAAAAAAACTCAACGAAGTTAAAAAACGTATAAAAATCAGATTTACGGTAGATGATATAAGTGCACTTATTAAAAGCAAGAGAATAGCTTTTGTAAGACGTTCAATGACACCAGTTTTGAACTATAAACCGATATTTATTTTTAAAGATGGTGCAATTTATGCGGAAAGGTCAGCTAGAGTGGGCTATGACCGCATGAGAAAAATGGTGTCGGATATTCCGCAAAATGCAAAATTAGTAATTATTAATTATGTGGAGCAAACGATAGCTTTCAATGCTTTAGTAAGCTATCTTAAACTGACTCGTCCGGGACTTGTGATTGAAATGAGAAAAGTCGGACCGGTAGTAGGAATCAATATAGGTAAATCAGCGCTTTCAATTACTTGGGTTGAAAATTAAACATTAATTAAAATTGCAGCGAAATTATTATTTTCGCTGTTTTTTTATGCTTTTATATAAATTAATTTAATTTATTTTAAAATGTGAATAAATATGCCTTGACCTATGGTGTAAAAAAAGGTATAATATAAATGTATACTTTGATTATTTATAACTTGATATAGATATACCATATTTAAGGGGGATATATGGCAGTCATTGTCTGCTGAATTTTTATGAAAAATAAATTTGTAATTATAATACTGGCAGTTTTGCTTTTTGTGCCATCATTTATTGCAATCAACAGCTACATGAATACCGCAACGGCTCAGCCTGACGCTAAAAATGCTACACAAATCACAATTGCTGATTTGAACGGACAAGTATTTAGCTTTGATAAAAATAAAGATGGTAATGAAGCTTCAGAATTAATTGACTTTTTTATGGAGATGAATTCTAATGCGATAAAATTAGCAGCTCTTCCCGACGCATTAGTGGGAACTCCTTTTTTTAAAATCACTATTGCAACAAATTCCGTATCTGCGGTGTACCAATATTATTTCTCTCAAAATCCTACAGAAGCATATTTCGTTGATGATACAGGAGCCACTTTTCAAATTAGAGAAGAAGATGCGTCCAAATTTATTGTAACTGAATATGCGTCATGTTTATATGATTTTTCGTCTGTTCCTGTAATGACTTTGTCTGGAGAATATACTGTAAAACCTACTGAAGCATCATGGAATTATAAAAATTATTCGGGCGAATATGTATCGGCGAATACTGCGGGAATGATTGCAGACGGAATCGAAAATTTTGATATTGAGGGCGGATTGGGAATCTCATTTAATCTGCCTCCGGATAATCTTACTTTAAAAATATATAATAAAGAAGATAACTCATTGATATTTGGTGATACATATGATAATATTGCATCTTTACAAATTGACGGCACTTTATCACTCTCAGTTCAAGCTGAAGCGAAATGGTATGAAGATTCAAATCGTACTTATTATGGTACAATGAATTATTCTTTTGATTCAACTGTATCTGCTCCCGCTGAATTTTATTTGGGCGAATCTGAAATAGGTCAAGGTGAGTTTGTTACGATTACCGGAACAAACATCAAAGATGTAAGTAAAATTAAATTTACATCAGAGCCTTCAATTGATTTTGAACCTGTATTTTTCAAAGATGGCGATTATGTGCGTGCACTTGTACCGATAAATGTTGAGCTTACAAATACTGCATATACTTTTACCGTAACATATGGCGGAGTTACTCAGCATTTGGATTTGAAAGTTACTTCTAAAAATTTCAAAACTATACCGTATGCTATTTCAGCCGCTATAACTGATGCGACAAGAACAGATGCAACGCTTGCGGCAGCTGAAACTGAATTGAAGCCTTATGCTGAAATGCAAATTTCAGAAAAATATTGGGACGGTGCATTTGATCAGCCATTCCCACAAAGCAGGATTATGCTTGGATTTGGTCATATGCGTGAAATCAGCTCAAATAAAGTAGTTTATCGTCATATCGGTGTTGATTATACTGCCGTTGAAAATGAAGAAGTTAAAGCAACTAATAACGGAAAAGTTATTTACGCAGGCTATCTTGATCTTACAGGATTTACTGTTGTAGTTGACCATGGATTCGGTCTTAAATCATGGTATTTCCATTTGAGCAAAATTAATGTTAACCCAAATGATATCGTAAATAAAGGCGATGTATTAGGAATTGTAGGAAGTACAGGATTTACTGCTGGCACATGGCTACATTTCGGCATGAGTGTATTCAATATTCCTGTTTCACCATATCCCACTTGGTCTGACGGTGACGGCGGAGTTGTATTTGCGGAAATAGGCTGAAAAGTTAATTAAAGTTATAAAAAGAGGTTAACATTCTTAATTGTGAATGCTAACCTCTATAATTTTAATATAAAAAAATTAATTTTTGAAATACTGATAAAAATAGCAGGGAATCATTCCGTTATACAGCTTTCGGATTTTGTCGGCTCGTCTGCCGTAAAGAGAGCTGAAATTTTCATTATTTGTTATGATGTAAATCTGCCATTTATCAAGAGTTTTGAAATGTTTACCCATATTGCGGTATAAATTTTCTGTTTCCTCTATTGAGAAAAGTCTTTCACCATACGGAGGATTGCATACAATTGTACCACGTCTGCCGCCGGTTTCAATAGTGAGCGCGTCTTTGACAAATGCTTTTATATTTGAGCTTACTCCGGCACGTTTTATATTTGCCTTAGTAAGTTCAACTGCTGAAGGGTCGATATCAGAGGCATACACTTCAAAGCTGGAATCCTCTTTAATATTCGCAATTGCCTCATCTCTCGCGTCATTCCATATTTCCGCGTCAAACTGTGGGTACGACTCACCAGAGAAACTGCGGTTTATTCCCGGAGCAGTATTTGTCATAAGGAGCGCCGCTTCGATTGCAATAGTACCGGAACCGCAGAAAGGGTCCCAAAATAACACATCTTCACGAGGGCGGGCAAGTGTGGCAAGAGCCGCAGATAGAGTTTCACGCAAAGGCGCTTCAGTTGACTGAGGGCGGTAACCTCTTTTATGAAGCGGAGCTCCTGATGTATCTATCATAAGCGATGCGGAATCCTTAAATATAAAAAATTCAATCTGATACTTTATTTCAGTTTCCGGCAGCCACGTTATACCATATTTTTTACCGAGACGTTCCGAAACCGCCTTTTTCACTATGCTTTGGCAGTCAGGGATTGAATATAACTTACTTTTAATTGCATGACCTTTTACAGGAAAAGCGTCGTTTTGACCGATATATTTTTCCCATTCGATTGCTTTTGTGCCTTCAAATAATTCATCAAAGGTAGATGCACCGAATTCACCCATTTTTATAAAAAGACGTTCGGCATATCTTAAATTTATATTACACCGAGCAATCGTGGCTTCGTCTCCCTCAAATGTAACTCTGCCGTCCATTGTGTTGATTCTTTTGTATCCAAGACGGTCAATTTCTGAACCAAGCAAACTTTCAAGTCCGAACAGACAAGTTGCAGTATATTGAATAGTCAATTTTGATACTCCCAAATTATATATTTTTAATTATTTATTATCCGAACTTTGAAGAGTAAATGTAAAGCAGCAGCTTTCACCATATACGCTTTCAACTCGAATTTCTTCCCCGTGAGCTTCGATTATAGTTTTACAGATAAATAATCCCAGTCCGACACCGGTTTTGTCAAGTCCTCGGCTTTTGTCGCTCTTGTAGAAACGGTCAAATACATACGGAACATCTTCAGGTGGTATTCCGGTTCCTTCGTTAAATACCGAAACTTTTATTTTTCTGTCGTCATATACTATTTTTATATAATACTTGCCGCCTTTTTTTGAGAATTTAATACCATTGTCGCATATATTGTAAAGTACCTGATGAATCGCATCACGGTCTGCGATAGCGGTCATATTTTCCTTATCACAAATAAATTCGACATCAAGATTTTTATCATCTATTTTTTGTTCAAATGAGATTAGAATTTGGCGTGCAAGTTCACATATATCAAACGGCTGCATATTGAATTTGCGTTCACCCGCCTGCATTCTTGAAATATCGAGCAGGGAAGACACAAGTCGTGACAGCCTTCTAACTTCGGACGCGATTACACCGAGATAATAGTCATACTTTTCAGGGGGAATAGCACCGGCAAGAATATTGTCTATAAATCCGGCAATAGTGGTCATCGGAGTACGCAGGTCATGTGAAACATTGGCAAGGAAAGTAGTTCTCATTTGGTCCTGAGTAGCGAGCGAATCTGCCATATTGTTAAAAGCAGTGGCGAGCTCGGCAACCTCATCTTTACCAGTTACAGGAACACGTACATCAAATTGACCGGCAGCAAATTTTTTAGCAGCACGTGACATTGTTTTAAGCGGACTGATAATTTTTTCGCTTATGAAATAGACGGCGACAAGAGCCGCAAGCATAATCCATAAACTTGACATTATAATTGTTTTTATCATTGCGTCAAGCAGCTCGTCCATTTCCGGATTATAAGTGCAGGCAAGAACAGAACCGATTATACCCAATCCGTCTACTTGCACAGGCACTGCATAGACTAAATATCTGTCATCAAAAAATCCGCTCAAATTGCCCAACTGAGAATCTTCATAACCAGCATTCAATTTATTTGTGCTGAGATAAGGCATTTTCTTTCCGGTAAGACCGACTTCAATATTATTTCCGGCAAGAACGGCTTCTCCATCAGTATCAGAAATGATAATTATTAACCCCTCGATGTTTGAGGCGAGTACGCTTATCATCGTTTGAATGTCATCATTTCTGAGAATCGTATATTTTTCGATAATTGACTTTGGATTTGTTGAATCAGAGTTTGTTTTTTCCGGATTTTCAGTTTCAATCTGACCTATAATGCTGTCATAATAACCGGGATTGCGGTCATATTGCTTTTTCCACTCGGTAAACGACTGATTTGTGAAAACCGACATTGAATGTGCAGCTTTTTTCAATTCCACTTCCTTTTGATTTACCGCATAGCTGTTTATCAGTGATGTTATTATTGAAGTAAGCACAATAAAACTGATAAAGATAATCAGCATAAAAGTGGTAATATATTTTGTAAATACACTTTTAAACAAGCAAATATCGCCTCCGCACGGATTTAAGATAAGAAATAAGCAAATGCGGGAGAAGAAAACTTACCGCACGTTTAAAGAATGCATGTAGGTATTCCTCTCCCGAATTCAGAATTTTAAGATTAATGTTCCAAAAAGGAAGACTGATATTGTTTTTTACATAAAGAACTATTTATATACGCAGAAAAATTATTTTAACAATTCAAATTTGTATCCTACGCCCCAAACGGTTTTAAGTGTCCATTTATCAGACACACCTTCAAGTTTTTCACGCAGACGTTTTACATGAACGTCAACGGTTCTTGAATCTCCGAGGTAATCGAATCCCCAAACCTTGTCAAGCAATTGGTCACGGGTAAATACGCGATTGAAGTTTGAGGCAAGGAAATAGAGTAATTCGAGTTCCTTTGGGGGAATATCAACTGTTTTTCCTGCGAGTTTAAGTTCATATTTTTCGTGACTTATTTCGATGTTATCAAATTTGATGACTTCCTCGTCATTATGATTGTCATGCGCGCTGTAACGGCGAAGCACCGCTTTAACACGGGCAGATAATTCTTTCATATCGAAAGGTTTTACCATAAAATCATCGGCGCCCAGTTCAAGACCGAGAACCTTATCAAAAACTTCGCCCTTTGCAGTAATCATAATCACCGGTTTGGAAGAAATCTCCCGAATTTCGCGGCAAACCTGCCATCCGTCTTTTTTGGGAAGCATGATGTCAAGCAGAACCAAATCGGGTTCATACATCTTGAAATAGCTGATACCTTCGGCACCATCGTTTGCGGTTTTGACTTCATACCCTTCATTTTCAAAGTAAAGACGAAGTAAATCGCAAATATTAACGTCATCATCTACAACTAAAATTTTTGTTCCCATTGTTAATCTCCATTCCGTTGATTTTATTATTCAAAACAAAACCGCATATATTTTTAAAATTCTAATAAAAGAACAATATATACAGTTCATTTACGTTTTAGCAATATAATTATCCAAATATATTATATCACCAAATTTATCAGTTGTAAACAGTATTTTATTAATTAGTTTAATTTTATCGACTTTTTAATTTACTTTTTTATCATAATCATCCATAATAAAACATTGAAATATAAGAAATAAAAATAAAGTGATAATAAAGATTAATAATACTAAAAGTAGTATAAAATATAGTTAACTATAATTTAGATAAATTTCTTATAACAAACTCCTTGATTAAAATTTTTATTTATAATATATGACGAAAAATTCGGAAAAAAGTTCCGCAAAAACTGAAATTAATTTTATTTAATATTTAGTACAAGTTGTTATGTATGTATTACAAAAAGGTTTTATTTTAATCTTAGGCAATTATATTAAAAATGTATATTGACAAAGAAATAAAATTGGGATATAATTAATATGATTAAATAAAAGAAAGAGAGGAATTTTATTAATGAAATCAGTTGAAATCAAATTAAAGACAATCGAAGATGTACGTAATTTTGTAAATACCGTAACAGCATTTGATGCCGATATTGATTTGTCTTCCGGCCGTTATATCGTTGATGCCAAGTCCATTATGGGTATCTTTAGTCTTGATCTCTTAAATCCCATTAAACTTACAGCTCATACTGACAATACAGATGAATTGTTTGCAGCTCTTGAGCCTTATATCGTGAAGTAATATCTATACCCCGGCTGACGATGGTCGAAGACATGAATAGGACACGTTCCTGTTTATGTCTCTTTTTTTGTGCTCTAAAAAATGGAACAAAGTTAATTTAAGTATGAATAAAAACAGCTTGTTTCAATATACATATCACGAGGTGATTTGTAATGAACACAAAAATCAATATCAGCGGAAAAATTTTTATGGAAATAATTTTAGCCACAATGATTTTTTCGATATTATTTGCTCCTGTAACAAATGCGATTGATTTTCCTAAGGCTGATTTCGATGTAGATGCTCAGTCCGCGATATTAATGGATGCAGCAACAGGTACCGTACTGTATGAAAAAAACGCAGATGAACCATTACCTCCGGCGTCAGTTACAAAAGTTATGACTTTGCTTTTGATTATGGAGGCAGTAGACAGCGGAACCTTAAAGCTTGATGATATGATATCAACCAGTGAAAATGCAGCATCTATGGGTGGGTCACAGATTTTCCTCAAAGTAGGTGAGGAAATGACAGCTGAGGATATGATAAAAAGCGTTATTATTGCGAGCGCAAATGACGCAGCTGTGGCACTTGCGGAACACATTGCCGGAAGTGAGGAAGCATTTGTAGAAAAAATGAATGCTCGCGCGGCTGAACTCGGACTTAAAAATACACATTTTGAGAATACAAACGGGCTTGATGATACTACAACAAATCATAAAACCAGTGCAAGAGATATCGCAATAATGTCAAGAGAGTTGATAAAACATAAAAAAATTCTTGAGTACAGTAGCATATGGATGGATACGGTTCGTGACGGAGCGTTCGGACTTACAAATACAAACCGATTAATACGATTTTATAAAGGTGCGACCGGACTTAAAACCGGTTCAACATCGCGAGCTAAATTTTGTATCAGCGCAACGGCAGAGCGTGACGGTATGCATCTTATAGCGGTGATTATGGCATCTCCGACACGTGATGTACGGAATGAATGTGCGAAAAAACTGCTTGACTACGGGTTTGCAAATTATACTGTTTACCGCTGCGAATCGGCAGATATGGGAGAGATAAATGTAACAGGCGGAATTGAAAATATTTGCCCGGTAAAATCGTCTCCTTTTGAACTTCTTATTCCAAAAAGCAAAGAAAAAGCTATAACAAGCGAAACGAACCTTAACCCAAGTGCCGCAGCCCCCTTGAAAGAGGGAGATAAACTTGGAGAGATAACATATATGCTTGATGGTGAAATAATTGGAAAAAGCGATATAACCGCAGCGGTATCGGTTGATAAAATAAGTTACATGGGAGTTGTCTCGAAAATTTTCAATGCACTGGTGCTTAAATAATTTTAAAAATTTTCGAGTGTTTATGCTTAATTAGTCAAACATAGTTTAATAAATAATATATTATGACGAAAAAAAACATATTTACTGTTGAAAAAAAATTGTAGTTGTTGTATTATATATCGGTAAAGAAAAATATACGGAGGTATATAAAATGGCTATTACATTAAATACTAAATTTGTGAATGATTTTATACGTGATGACGAAATAAAAGGAATAGCTCCAGCAGTATCGGCAGCGTATAATCTTGTTAAAAACCGCAATGGACTTGGAAGTGATTTTTTAGGTTGGGTTGACCTTCCGGAAAATTATGATAAGGAGGAATTTAAAAGAATAAAAGATGCCGCAGAGAGAATTAAAAAAATGTGCGATATCTTTGTGGTAATCGGAATAGGCGGTTCATATCTTGGAGCACGTGCCGCTATCGAATTCATAAAATCCCCTCTCTACAACAATCTTAAAAAGGATACTCCCGATGTTTATTTCGCAGGAAATAATATAAGCACAAGCGCACTTACAGACCTGCTTTCTATCTGCGAGGGAAAGGATATTTGTATTAATGTAGTTTCAAAATCGGGAACTACAACTGAGCCCGCCGTCGCATTCAGAATATTCCGTGAGCTTCTTGAAAAGAAATACGGTGCTGATGAATCTAAAAAACGTATTTTTGCCACAACAGATAAAGCAAAAGGAACACTCAAGCATTTCTCAGATGAAATGGGATATGAAACATTTGTAGTTCCGGACGATATAGGCGGCAGATATTCTGTACTTACGGCGGTAGGTTTACTTCCGATTGCAGTTGCGGGTTGTGATATTGATTCAATGATGGCAGGCGCGGCAGAAGCACGTTCAAAATATTTATCCGATTCATTTGAAACAAATGACTGCTTTAAATATGCCGCCCTCCGCAATATCTTATACCGCAAAGGTAAAGTAACGGAAATAATGGCAGCGTACGAACCGGCAGCCGCACTTTTCTGTGAATGGTGGAAGCAGCTTTACGGTGAAAGTGAAGGCAAGGACGGAAAGGGAATTTTCCCGGCATCGGTTATATTCTCAACCGACCTTCATTCACTCGGTCAGACAATTCAGGACGGTGTACGTAATGTATTTGAAACTGTACTCAATATAAAGAAATCAAGCGATACGTTCATAATTCCTGATGACAAGGCAAATATAGACGGTCTTAACTTCCTGTCTGGAAAAGAATTGCACTATGTAAATCAAACAGCTATGCTTGGAACTTTATTTGCTCATACAGACGGAGGAGTTCCTAATATCGTAATCGAAATAGCCGACAGAAGCGAATACTCATTCGGATATATGGTATACTTCTTTGAGCTTGCCTGCGCTATTTCCGGTTATCTGATGGGAGTAAACCCGTTCAATCAGCCCGGTGTAGAAAGCTACAAAAAGAATATGTTCGCATTACTCGGCAAAGCCGGATATGAAGATCGTAAAGCTGAGCTTGAAGCACGCATGAACTGATTTTTCAAATTAACTTTACTCATTTTTATTATAACTATTTTTGTAATACATACCTTTAAAATCAAGTTTTTATAATAGAAATGATATTGTTTTAGAAATGTCACAAAAAATTTATGCAATTTATAAAATACCTGTTGAAATTTCATGCGAAATGTTATATAATATAGTCAGATAATAAATCAGTCGTAAAAAATGAATAAGGTTATATAATTTTAAATATGCCTTTTTATGATTATTGCGGCAGATAAAAATATCCTCCCGGTATGAAAATCCCGGTTTAAATCCAATTATCTATATAAACTTTATATTTTACGGAGGACAAAAAATGTTAAAGCTGATTATCGGAGTAAAAGGAACAGGTAAAACTAAAACCCTTATTTCAATGGCAAATGAAGCGATCGAAACATCTAAAGGCGATGTTGTTTTCATAGAAAAAGGCGATAAACTCAAATTTGATGTCAATTATCGTTGCAGACTTGTAGATACTGAATATTACTGCGTTTCTGACGCGAATACATTATATGGTCTTATAGCTGGAATAATGGCAAGCAACCATGACGTTACTGATGTATTTGTAGACTCTGCGCTTAAAATATGCGGCAACAAAATGGATGAGTTTGAACCTATTTTGGATAAATTAAATGAGCTTTCTGAAAAGCTTGGATTCAACTGCGTAATAACATCATCAATACCCGTTGAAGAAGCGAGCGAAGTAATAAAGAAATATCTTTAATTCTGTTTAATAGTTAATAAATGTTCTTTGGAGAGAGGAAATTATGTCCGAAGAAAAATACATTCCAGAAATCAGAGGAAATCTTAAGCGTTTGGTAATAAAGGTTCCGGAAGTAATTTCGGAGGCAAGTGGAATTAATATAAACGGCAGAATTTTAAAATCGTTTATGTTTACTACCGATGTAGCTGTCATAAATAATATGAATGCTGATGCGATAATTTCACTTTATCCGTTTTATCCTCAGCCTTCAATTACTCAGTCAATACTTCAGTCATCACGCGTTCCGGTGTTCTGTGGAATCGGAGACCATATACTTTCGTCATTGGAACGAATAGTAAGCATGGCAAAGCAAGCCGAATATCAGGGAGCTTGTGGTGTAGTTGTTAATTCTACAATATCAAACGAAGTAATAAAGCAAATTAACAAAGTAATAGATATCCCCATAATTCTTACAGTGGTTTCAGAGTTTACGGATATAAAAGCTTGTCTTGAATCTGGTGCCGCAATACTTAATGTATCCGGCGCACATAAAACACCGAAGATAATAGAAAATATCCGTAAAGAATATCCGTATGTTCCAATAATAGCAAACGGAGGACCAACTAAAGAATCAATCGAAGGAACTATTAATGCGGGAGCTAATGCAATAACGTATACACCGCCTCCGCTGACAGCGATTTTTTCAGATATAGTCAGCGAATACCGCAGACGTGAAAAAAATCAGTAAATTCAATAATAAAAAGTGTGTCAGATTCTTAAAAATGTCTGGCACATTTTTTTTGAAATTATCATTGGGAATTTTAATTCACAAATCAGAACAAGGCTGCGTATTATATTACAGAAGACATAAGTTCTTCAAATCACAAATAACGGCTAAATAAAATAAAAATAAAACGGGAGGTAAAATTATCCCAATGGCTGAAAATAGAATCTGCGGCAATATCTGCGGCGGCAACAGCGGAAATTCAACTCGCGATATGGTATGCATCGATACATATCGTGTACTCGATTCATGTAGAGATAAAGATTGCTTTGAAAATGTTAAATGTTTTCTTACATGTTTTGGACAGGAAATAATAGAACGTACTTCTAATATTCGTGTAAAGAGCGCAAACGTTGTATGGTCATATATAGATATAGATAATGTACCTTTTAATCGTGGTTTTTATCAGCTCAACATTAAAATTTATGTAAAATTATGTCTCGAAGCCTGCGTTTGCCCCGGAAATATGCAGGAATTTGAAGCAATTGCAGTAGTTGAAAAGAAAGTTATTCTTTTCGGAAGCGAAGGAAATGTAAATGTATTCAGAAGTGAGTCCGGCTGCTCAGGTTTCTGCTCTAAACCAAATCTTAACGGCGGAGGAAATGCGTCAACTAATCTTCCGATTGCGGTAATTGAAACCGTAGACCCGATATGCCTTAGCGTTAAAGTAGTAGAACCCGGATGCGTATGCCATTGTTGCTGCTGCTGCGATGAAATTCCGGAACATGTATGCAGCTGCGTTGGTGGCAATATGTTTGATGATTCAAATAATAAAACAAATAAACTTGTTGTATCACTTGGATTTTTCTCCGTTGTAAGAATTGAACGTCCCGCACAGTTCTTAATTAACGCGGTAGAATACTGTGTTCCCGACAAAGAGTGCGTAGTTGCTGAAGAAAATGATCCTTGCAAATTATTCCGCAACATGGCATTCCCTGTAAATGAATTTTCACCCGGTTCAATACATCAGGTAGGCCCTTGTGACGGTGGAGTTTCCGAACGCAGTGATTGCAAAAGATGCGGTAATTAAAAATATCAAATATACGTTATAAAATAGTAATTATAGAATAAAATAAAGCAGGGGAACATGGATTGTCATAACGGCAATTTATGTTCCCTCATTTAATTTTGTTTATAAACTGAATCTCACTCCTTTACAGAGGCAAATTCAATTTTTTCTGTTATATTACCACAACGCTTTATTATGTAGCTTTCAGTTGATTTATTGCCGTATTTACCGGTCGTAACCGGTGCATAGAACGTGACTTTGCCACCGTTTATCTCACATTCTGCCGGATTGCGCATAAAGAATACTGAACACAGCTCGCTTTCTCCACCATTTATTACAAACGCTTCTTTTCCCGGAGCTACTATATTCATCTGCTCAACGAAAATTTTTCCTCCGTCCAAGATAACTGCGTAATGCGGGTCTCCCCACATCAAAGTATTATATATACGGAAAACTCCCGCGTCAGGTTCTGAATATACATAAGAACGTCTGCCCTCAGCTTCGATATTAACTAGCTGAGTATTTATAAGCTCAACATCTTCACAGCCGCCGAGGTCAAGCGCGATAAGTCCGCTGTCAGTGCCGTGTCCTATAAATTTACCGCGCGTACCTTTGCCGTTCTGATATTCAAATCTCAGCCCATGCTTTGCGGCAAATACGAACGTGCCGAGCAGATGCTCATTTTCATTATATCCAAATTTGAGAGCGTCAAGATATCTCATTTGATTGTGCCAAAATGCGCTCCAATTTTCGTTATTCGGGTGTCCCGGTAAATCTGAACGGAACCAATAATGCGGATTGAATTGTATGTTCTCAACCCAACCTTCTCCCTCATTTGAACCGAGAAATACGCCGCATTTGAATGGCGCGCCAGATATGTACGAAACGTAGTGTCCCTCAGACGGATATGTTCCCATATCAAGTGCCTGCCACATATTAACGAACACGCAGTTTATTGCATAACAGTATTTTCCTCTTGATTGAACCGCAAATGGATACTTGACCGGCTCACGTGAATCTTGTTTTGAATTATAGAATACTATGCCGCGTATTCCGGAATGTTCAGCCAAGGTCATAAACGGCTCAGCATTTTCATCTCCTCTGCCGTGGTCGGTAATAAGCACACTGCCGCCGCCCATTGTGTGGAACGGTACTTCAGCAACGCCTCTCAGCTCAACTCCGGTTGGAATATGCAGCGTACCATTTACTATATAGCGACCGCCGGAAAGATAGACGATACCACCGCCTGAATTGCTTGCGGCGTTAAGTGCACTCTGAATTGCATTGGTACAGTCATGCTCCGAATTTCGTTCAGCACCATAATTTTCCGCAAGAAACAATTCCTCTCGCGCTGCTTTTGCGCCATATGGATAATATTTAAAGCCACCGCGTGTCGCTTTGGGATAATTTTTTGACTCGGATGAATATATTACCTCAACTCCGTCACGCACATCTATCATAGGCTCTCTATCTCTGAATTTGCAGCCTAACACCTGAGCAGAGCTGACTTTTTCCTTGAACAGAATATCATTTCCACGACCGTCAAACTCGCACTGAATGAAAGCGATTCCGCCGTTTCGGCATTCGATCGCATATTGACCCTCATTCCAACCGTTAAAGGTACAATCGGCAAATGAGATAAATCCACTTCCGCCATGGTCAATTATTGTCCTATACCCGCCTTTTGTGATAAAGTCTACTCCATTAAGCTGTACTGCGGTGCAGAATGTATCCTTTGCAACAACTGCCGCATTTAAACCATCAATGTCACATGAGATAACGCTGTCACTCAAAGCAATACCGTATGGATTTACTTCGATAATTTCTATACCGGTATCACAGTTATACAGTTTTAAACCGGAGATTTGCGCATTTGGTCCGCTGTCCTTAACTTTTGTTATCTTTATGCCAATTTTACAATATTCCGCTGAAATATCATAGGAGTATTCCCAGTCGGAACGTCCCATAAATACCGCGGTTGTATTTGTGAGAGTGTAGTTTCGGACTTTCTCCGCAGGTGTACCTGTGTAATTTATATAACAGTCGGGAGTTATGTGAAGTCCCTGAAGCCGTCCAATGTCGGTTGTCATGTCTATGTAAATTCCTATGTTAAGCGGAGTCATATATACGTTCTTAATAAAGTGCAACTCATTTCCATCAGAACCGCATTGTATCCCACGCCATGGATTAACGAGAATAACATTTTCTACGGTAATGCTGTCAATTCCTCTCTGGCGAATCGTTGGAGAATACGGAACTGGAAAATCGATGTTCTGCTTTGGGTAATAGATGAGAATATCTTTAAGTCCCGTACAGGCTTC
>CALWTV010000067.1 GCA_944384555.1 uncultured Clostridia bacterium
AACACATTTTAAAATTACTGCCGCCAATATGACATAGATATATTTTCCACATAAAAGCTGTTTGAAAAATTCTGTTCTGAGAAGTGACATTGAGTGCTTTGAACTAACGGATAAAACTGAAAGCGATTTTCTACCTGAAAATTCACGCAACCCATATGATTTATGGAACAATGAAAGCAATATCAGCAGAGCGGAAACAAAAATCACGCACAAAATCATAAAATACGTGTAGCTGACGCATTTCCCGAAAATATTCAGCCCTCGATATCGTGTGAACAGTATATTTATTTGCGCAAGCTCCGCAATACTGAATTTTTGCAAAAAATAATACGGTGAAGCCGGCACAATTCGTGACACAAATATGCCGCTTGCCGCAAGAGCCGCGGAAAGCACAAATGCGAACTTTTCATTTTCAAAAATCTGATTTGCCGCTGCCGCAAGCAGAGTAAACGATGTAAAAACTATTATTTTCAGCAATAAATATATCAAAAGATATTGTCCGATTGTAATATCGTAATGGCAGTACTGAAACTCGTTAAGCATTTGTATTGGCTGATTTGCCGGCGAAAGTCCGCATGAAATTAAAAACACTGCAAGCGGCGATAATGTAAACACCATCGTTATAATACCCGAGGAAATCCCAATAAAAGCAAGTTTTGAACCCGCTGACGTTCTTCCACCGTATTTTGACACGTGAAGTATATTTTTCATGCCCGCCTTTGCGTCATTTGTAAAAACGTCGCACAGAGTTCCGATTAATACAATCACTGAAAATATCGTTGAAATCTGAAGTGAGAAAAATTCATTCCAACCCCTTATTTCTGAAACCGGCAGTTCCTTTTCCGCCAAAGGCATATAATATGAACAAAGCTGCGCGTAATACTGATATATATATTCGTCCTCATCAGATTCTTTTAAACGAAGTACGGAATCTCGTATCAATGACGCCATTTTCTGCTTATACAGCTCCGGCGCATTAATTACTTTCTCAACGTCCGCAAAAAGTTTTATGTCTCCGTAATTTTCAAAATCCACATATTGATTTTCAAAAACCGGCATTGATTTTTCACTTCCGCCGGACATATTATTATAAAAAGCCGCATTGTATTCATCAGCCCGCATTTTATGTTCGGATAAGATTTGCTCATAGGTGTCCGGCTCTTTTTGATACAATTCTATTAGTTTATCCTTTGCGGACTGTATCTGTCTGTATTCCGCAGTAAAATATTCACGGTACTGAAATACAATCAGACCGATGTTAAGTATAAACATTGCGGCAAGCAAAATTATATGAAACCGCGTAAAATATTTATGAAACTCGTATTTGACAAGTGCCGGACTGCGCATAAACGCTCCCCCCTCAGTCAAGATTTATCCATTTTATTGTGTTGTCTGTCATATTTATTCGCGCCACAGACCCTGTGCGTAAGAAATAAGTGCCGCCTCCGTCTCTTTCAGTTATCTTATAGTAATCTATATATAAGTAATCGCCTACTGCAAAAAAATTACCGTAAAACAACAGTTCATTATGTCCGTCAAAAATAAGCTCGGATTTTTCCGTATCACTTCTGTTTACTCTGTAAATCTTGTTTCCGCTGCCGTCTATCGTAGGCTTTCCTAAGCGTGTCACTCCATATTGAACCGGGTCATATACAGTATAGTATATATAGTTATCTGTTAACTGAATATCAAGCAGTAAATCAGATGGCATGGATAATTTTTCGCAATTCAATCGACTATCAATTTTATATAAGCTACCGCTGACTTTATCAGTATCTATATTCATACTTGATGGGGATATTAATTCAGACGAGCAAACCAAAATATAAAATTCTTCTGTGGAAATGTCGTAATACATATCATAAATGTAACTGTTTTCATCATATTTTAAAATGGTTTTCTCATTTTCAAAATTCATATCTGTTTTATAAAATCGATGTTCGTATTGGTCATTAAAATATACGCTGTCATTAACAGCATACACACATTCTGAATACTCATTAAAATCACTGTTGATAACCTCTGTTTTTTCCGTTGAAAGATTCAGCGACATAAGATATGTATTTTCAGTATACGTAACTTCTCCGTTTTCATCACGATTCTCTGTAATATATTGGTCTTTAAAATACAAGCAGTCTTTGCTTATAAAGAACAAACTTATTTTGTTGTATGAAGTGCCTGAGTTAATTTTGTCGGCTGCATATACTTTTTTTATTTTATTATTTTCCAAATCGATTTTATATATGATATCCTGCCCGATTCCGTTTATAAACTCATGACGCAGTGCGTATAAAATATTATCAGACTCAGGATGAAAAAGCAAATCTGAGAGATTAAGATATTGACATTCACTGCCGGCAAGATGACTGCACAGCGGGTCGGGACATAAATAATGCTTTTCTCCTGTATCAAGGCTGATATATGCCCATAGCGGATATCCTGAATAATAGCTGTTTTCAGTATAAACCTCTCTGGAAATTTGAAAATACAGCCGCTCTCCATGCTGAATATACTTTTGCGCCATCAAATTATTAATTCTATCCGAGCTGTCCCCATAATCATATTTATATTTTAATTCCGGTTCGAGCCATTTGCCTATATCCGCTTGATATGCAAAACTGTCATATTCAACTGATGTTGAAGTATAATTTTCCGCCTCTTTTAAAATTTCCTCTTTCGTT
>CALWTV010000068.1 GCA_944384555.1 uncultured Clostridia bacterium
ATATGCTGCAATATTTTATCAGAAAATCATGCGGGAATTCATTTTTTTTCAAGCCGCGTGTAATTGTATGTGTTCCGAGCGGAATAACGGAAGTAGAGGAACGCGCTGTTGTAGACGCGGCAATACAGGCGGGAGCAAAGCGTACATATCTAATAGAAGAACCTCTTGCAGCGGCAATCGGAGCAGGAATAAATATAAAGATGCCGCGTGGCAATATGGTTATAGATATCGGTGGAGGAACGACGGATATTGCGGTTATTTCATGCGGAGAAGTGGTTGTCTCTCAGTCGATAAAAGTTGCGGGTGATAAATTCGATGAAGCTATAATCAGATACGTTCAGCGCAGATATAATGTATTAATAGGCGAACGTACTGCTGAGATGGTAAAAATAAAAATAGGTTCGGCATGGTACCGTGACCAATCGCTTTATATTGATATAAAAGGCAGATGCTTAAATGAGGGACTTCCTAAAGTTATCAGGCTTTTTTCTGAAGAAATGCTTGAGGCACTTGAAGAGCCGTTGACTGCGGTGGTTGGAGCTGTGCGAAATGTAATTGAAAAAACACCGCCTGAATTAGTCGGAGATATATCAAGAAGCGGAATAGTTATGACCGGTGGAGGAAGTTTGCTTTATGGAATTGATTTTCTTATAGCAAATCAAACCGGAATACGTACACGAGTTGCCGACAAAGCAATTTCATGTGTTGCGTTAGGTACTGGCAAATCGCTTGACGTTCTTAATAATCTTCCTGACGGAGCGATTAATATTTCCCGTCACAGATAAAATTTTAATTATGTTAATACGGAAATAGCTGAGACATAACTTTTATTGTATGCCTCAGCTATTTTTATATATTATTCAAATTTACTGATTCTTACAGCGTGACGTCCGCCTTCAAACGGTGTATTGAGATAAATATCAACTATTTCAAGTGCAATACCTTCGCCTGTAATTCTTCCGCCCAGACACAGCACATTTGAATCATTGTGCAAACGTGTGTATTTTGCGGAAAATGTATCGGTGCAGTGAGAAGCACGAATGCCTTTGTATTTATTTGCTGCCATACTCATTCCTATTCCAGTGCCACAGATAAGTATTCCGCAGGCATATTCGCCGTTTACGATTCCTTTGCACACAGGTGCGGCGAAATCGGGATAATCGCAGCTTTCTTCAGAATCAGTGCCGAAATCGGTAAATTCAATCTTTTTATCAGCAAGATATTTTTTTATTTTTTCTTTTAATACATAACCGCCATGGTCTGCTGCAATTGCTACCTTTCCGGTAAAAAACATGTAATACCTCCATGTAAATAAAAATAATAAATAAACTTTTCAGATATTCTCTGATTTTAATTTTTCTGCTCGTTCACGTTCTGCCTGAGATGGGCGAAGGTAGACAGGAACAAGATTTATATCGGAAAAATCGCCGCCTCCGTTATATTTTTTCAGTGCGCATTTTGCAACGCAGTAAGCGTTCTGATATCGGTTTAATTCTGGAGTCTCGGCAATGTCAGGCAGTAAAATTTCTTTCCTTGCGATATCATAACCATCGCCGGTAAAATAAATTTTATTGTTTTTATATTTTTCGTCTAAAATTTTTGCAAGCTCTGATGTTGAGATAATCGAATCTTCCGATAATCTTTCGATTTTGTTGTTCTGTGCGCGGAAAACGGCGTTATATACCTGACTTCTGCGGGCATTCATAACGGGGCATACAATTCCATCAAAGCTTGACATATTTTCAGCAAGCGCTTCTAAGGTAGATACGCCTATACATGGCTTACCAGTTCCAAAAGCCAGTCCCTTTATAATTGCGGTACCTATTCTTACGCCGGTAAAGGAACCCGGTCCCACAGAGCAGGCAAATATATCTATATCGGAAATTTTAAGTCCAAGCGTTTTTAGCGATGACATAATCATCGGCAGAAGTGTTTCGCTGTGAGTATTTGTTCCTGCGGCGGTGTATATTGACTTTAATTTCTCATCTTCCGTTATTGCAGCTGACGCTATCGGAGCAGTGCTGTCAAGTGATAGGATAAGCATTTAAAGGATAATTCCTTTCTTTTTGTTTTTGCGGCATTATTTCAAAAAATCTTTAACGCTTCTAAATTTATCACTATTGAAAATATTTTGGTTATATTCGATAGTGATTTTACGCTTGTCATTGTATTCACCGCTGTCGCTGTCGGGAATTTTTTCTATTGTTACACGTATTGCATCTTCGGGGATAGCAAATTCGATATTTTCACTCCATTCGATGATACAGTTTCCCGATTCGGGGTAATCATAATAACCTATTGAGTATAATTCGTCATCGTCAGTGATGCGGTACATATCAAAATGATAAAGCGGAGATTTTCCCCCAATATATTCGTTAACTACCGTATATGTGGGACTTTTCACCATAGCGTCAGGCGAGATTACCGAAGCAAAGCCTCGTGTAAATGCGGTTTTTCCAGCACCGAGATCGCCATATAGAGCAATTACGAAAAATCCGTCTATATTGAGTGCAAACTGAGCGGCAGCACTTCCGATTTTCTCTGTTTCATCTGGTGAATTTGTAAAAAATATTTCTTGATTCATAGAATTAGAACAGTCCTGTGATTTTTCCATCGTCAGTTACGTCAATCGAATATGCGGCAGGAACTTTGGGAAGTCCGGGCATAGTCATAATCGCTCCCGTAAGCACTACTATAAATCCAGCACCGGCACTTATTTTGATATCTCTTACGGTGATAACATGACCAGTAGGTCTTCCGAGTTTTGACGGGTCATCAGAAAGGGAGTATTGAGTTTTTGCCATACATACGGGGAATTTTGAATATTCAGGATTAATTTTTTCAATTTCGGCAAGTGATTTTAAAGCGGCAGCTTCAAAACTTACATCATCAGCACCGTAAATTTCACGTGCGATAGTTTTAATTTTATCTTTAATCGGCATTTCGTCGGGATAAAGCAGTTTAAAATTGCTCTCGCGTTCACATGCGGCGACAACTTTGTTTGCAAGCTCAATACCGCCTTCTCCGCCTTTTGCAAATACTTCGGAAAGTGCAAAATCAGCACCGTTTTCACGGCAAACTGCTTCAACAGCCGCAAGTTCGGCATCTGTATCCGATTCAAAACGGTTTATTGCTACAACTACTGGAACACCGTATTTTTTCAAATTGGAAATATGCGCGGCAAGATTTACCGAGCCTTTTTTAAGCGCGTCTACATTTTCTTCCTTGAGCGCAGATTTGTCAATTCCACCGTTGTATTTAAGAGCACGTACAGTTGCAACAAGCACAACTGCGTCAGGTGCAAGACCGCTAAAACGGCATTTTATATCAAGGAATTTTTCCGCACCGAG
>CALWTV010000069.1 GCA_944384555.1 uncultured Clostridia bacterium
TCTTTAAGTCCCGTACAGGCTTCCATTGATATAAGTGGCTCACCTTCCGGCTCATTTTCCCCGTACTCCGCAAGCAGTACAGTGCCGCACTTATTTTCAGATGCGGAAGTTGGGTCAATCGCACCGCGTACAATAACAGAGGTACGTATTTTAATGGGAGCAGAGAGTGTATACTCACCCGCTTTGAGAAGAACCGTACCACCTCCGTTTGCAGCACACTCATCAATTGCGCTCTGTATCATCAATGACGCATTGCCTGAGATATCAGATGCATATAAAGTCACTGATACAACTGACAGATTTTCATCACTGCCATGGATTTTATAATCAATCATTTTTTACACTCCTTATATATCAAAAAATATAACTATTTCTCGAAATTGGGTAAAAATGCTCCGAAACCTACGAGAATCTTTTGAAGTTCATGTACATCAATATTACGTATATTCGGATTTGCCTGAGCTGAACAAATTGCGGCGGCAGCTCCGGCAGCCTGACCTGTAATATAGCACCCTGGCATTACTCTTACTGATGACTGCATATATCTGTCAGTAGATATACAGCGGCCGGCAACAAGCAGATTATCAAAACCACGAACAGTAAGTGAACGGTAAGGTATTCCATAGCTTTCGCCTCTTTTATACCGGAGATTATTGTGTTCGCTTAAAAATTTTTTGTATCCTTCATCTGTATTTTTTCCGGCATGAATATCAACAGGATAACTGTATCTTCCTATTTCATCGAGAAAAGACGCACGGCTGTTAAAATCATCTATATTCAAAATATAGTCACCTAAAATTCGTCTGGTTTCTCTTATCCCGATTGAAAATCCCGTTGCAGCAAGATCCATATCCTCAAATCCGGTTAAATAGTCGCGGTAATATCTTCGGTATTCAAGAAGCTGTCTGCGTCCTTCTATCATTCCGCGGGTAAGGGAATCGGCATCTGTACCGTCAATGTCGTATATATGACCTGCGTTTGAACCGCCGGTATATTTTGAAATGCGCCACATTCCCGATAAATGCCTATCGATATTTGTAAATACACCGTCTTTAAAAGCACGTTCAAGTTCACGTGCGTCATTTCCTGAAACACGTGTCCAATCTATACCTGCCCATAAACCACATAAAGTTGCCGCCATCATCTCTCCTGTTAACGGGTCGCCCTTTTCAAATTCAGCGCCTGCCAGTGCTGACAAATCACCATCACCTGTACAATCAATATAAATCTTGGCTTTTACCGCAAAATTTGAACCTTTGGACGCACATATAACATAATCAATATGACCGTCAGATACAACTGTATCAATAATATTGGTGAAAAAGCTGAATTTCGCACCGCTGTCACAAATCATCTTGTCATAGCATAATTTAAGCGTTTCAAGTGGAATACCGTCAGGGCAGTAACCGCGGAAATTTTCAGGCACATTGTTTGAAAGATAATCACGAACTTCTTTCCCAATGCCTGCCGCTAAAAAATCAACCCCATTTCCAAACTGCATAAATGCCGGAACAAGCATAGTCGTTGCTGCACCTCCGAAAGCCCCGGTTCCTTCCGCAATATAAACGCTGCGTCCAGAACGCGCAGCTATAACCGCAGCAGCTATTCCGGCTGGGCCTCCGCCTGCTACAAAAACGTCTACATCATATTTTACCTTTAATTCCGATGTGTATGTAATCGAATTGTTCATATAATTAAGCTCCCTTTATGTTTATCTTTTTTAATTAAATTATATATAACGTTAAATATATTATAGCGTATAAAATCTATTTAAGCAATATAAATAAAAATAAATACAGAAAAATAATTGACATATTGATATTAAATTGATATAATTAAGCATGGCTGAATAAGCTCCATAAATAAAGACTAATTTTACGATGAAAATCGGAGGATAATTATTATGAGCAAAGTTAAAGCGGCACTTATCGGATGCGGTGGAAGAAACGGCGTCCATTTCAGCAAACTCCTTGAATTTGAAGACGTTGAATTCGTAGGCTTCTGCGATATAATTCTTGAGAGAGCTCAGAATATGGTAGACAAGAGCGGTCAGGGTAAAGCATATGAATGCTTTAAGACAATGCTTGATGAAGTTACACCTGACGTTGTATACATAGCAGTTCCGCCTCATCAGCACGGCGATATTGAAATGTATGTTATCGAAAAAGGCATTAATTTCATGGTTGAAAAGCCGATGGCACTTGATTACTCAGTAGCAGAAAAAATCTGCAAAGCAGCAAAAGCCAAGAATCTTATTACCGGCGTAGGCTTCCAGGACAGATATCAGAATCTTACACAGATTATGAAAGATTATATCGCTGATAAAAAAGTCGGTCTTGTAAGCGGCGGCTGGATGGGCGGTATCCCCGGTGTTGAATGGTGGAGAACAATGGAAACTTCCGGCGGTCAGATTGTAGAACAGAATATTCACCTGTTTGACCAGCTCCGTTTCTTATTCGGCGAACCTGTATCCGTATACTGCTCCGCAGGAAAAGGAATTGTTGACGGCGATGAATACGGCGTTCCAGGATACAATGTAGATGACTACTCATCTGCGGTAGTAACTTTTGAAAACGGCGTAGTAGCTAACCTCTTCACAAGCTGCTATCACGTAGGCGGAAGTGCAACAAACAGCGGTATGACCGTTTACTGCAAAGACGCTACTCTCGAATATTCGCTCCGTTATCAGCTCAAGATTCATGACAAAGACGGTTGGCATGAACCTATAATGCGCGGCGAAGAACAGACCGGTATAATGGATAGAATATTTATTGATGCAATTAAGACTGGCGATACATCAAAGATTCTCTCCGATTACGAGGACGCTTTAAAATCGCTCAAACTTACACTTGCATGTAACGAGTCAATCGCAACAGGCAATGTAATTAAATTATAATATAAACATTCAAAATCGAGTATGCGGATTAATTTCTGAATACTCGATTAATTTTTTATATTAATATCATAAAAAATACAAAATAAATTTGGATTTTATATAATAGTGATTGAGGCATTTTGCACAAATATTATAAATAAACGAGGAATTTAAAACCTAAAAAATAGAAAAATAATTCTTTAATTTCTGTTATTTTACTTTAAAACCATTATTTCTTTGTGCAATATGCAGGTAAACAATATTACGATGGAATTTATTGTTAATATCGTTGACATATTATGCGATTTATAGTATAATATCGATTACGGCATATGTTTTTAATATTGTACTTTAAATCAAAATAATTTTTGAAGTAAAGTGTGGATAAAAAATCAAAGAAAGGCGGAATTTAAATGGACGATATAAACTCAAAAAAAATTTCACCGGAAAGTTATTTCGAATATAAGGGGAAACCGCTTGTACGTCAGGAAAATACAATCTGTTATGGCGATATGGACGAAAAATATATTCTCCTGCTTACAATAATGAATAACAAAAAAATAGGTGAAACCGAGGTGCCGGATAAGGTACTTGTTCAAATAATGAATACCGATACCTCTTTGCCTGACCATTCCAGAATAGAAAAACAGGATATGAAATCTGGATTGTTTGAAGCATTCGATCTTGGAAGAATATGGCTGAATCGTATGCTTGAATCAGAAAAAAAATAAAAATTTTTAAGGATAAATTCAGGTAATATTTAAATAATTTTAAGTGTTGGCTGAAAAATTGTTATTGATTATGGTTAATGTTAAGAAAAATAAAATTAAAATAACTGCGCTTTTTTTATTAATCGCGGTGCTTATACCAACAATATTTTTATCAAGTTGCAGTAAAACTTCAAAATTAAACGGAGATACGGAATCTTCTGAAACAACGCTTGAATCTGAGTCAGATGATATTACTGATACTCAGTCTGAACAAACAGAAGAAACTTCAGAAAAAGAATCTGAGTCGGAAACCTCAGAGTCAACCGAAGAAGAATCAACCGAAGAAGAATCAAAAGAACCTGAATTTATAAATCCTCTGACAGGACTCGAGGCGGAAAAAGATTTATCAGGAAATCGCCCTGTCGCAATTATGATTAACAATATAAAAATAAGCTGTCCGCAGGAAGGTGTATCAAAGGCGGATATAATGTATGAATGTTTGGTTGAGGGCGGATATACGCGTCTTATGATGGTAGTATCTGATTATGAATCGCTCCCTGTTGTGGGAAGTGTACGTTCTTCACGTGACTACTATATCGATTTTGCACAGAATCATGATGCTATATATTTTCACGCTGGCGGAAGTCCTCAAGCTTATTCTGAAATCAAAAAACGGGGAATCGATAATATAGACGGTGTAAATATGTATACGCCGGACACTTTTTACCGTGATAATTACAGAATGAAAAATATGGGATATGAACATAGCTTGATGACAACAGGAGATGGTCTGGTATCAGCTATTAAATATTGGAAAACTCGTACCTCTCTTAAAGAAGGCTATGTAAGTCCGATAAAATTTGTTGAATACAGCAGCGAAAACATTTTGCCGGAAGATTCTGGAACAGCATCGCATATCAGAATTCCGTATTCAGCCGCGCAGATTGCGGATTTCGTATATGATGACAATTCAAAAAAATATATGAGATATCAGTTTAATGGAGTCGAACATATCGATGGAACTACCGGAGAACAGCTCGGATTTACAAATTTGATTATAATGTTCTGTCCCACTCAATCAGTTGCCGGAGATACGTCAGGAAGAATTGCGGTAACAACAACAGGTTCAGGTGACGGATATTATGTTTATGGCGGAAAGTACATACCGATAAAATGGTCCCGTCAAACACGTGATACGCCTACTGTTTTTACAAATGAAGACGGAACGCCTCTTGAACTTAACCGCGGCAATACATTTATTTCTGTTGCACCAACCTCAATAGTAAACTCAGTGGAATTTAATTACGAATGGTAAATGCTAAAATTAAGAAAGACAGACTGACTTTTTATTACAGTCTGCCTTTTTTTGTGCTAAAATTTTAATTTTATATCTAATAATATAAAATAAGCTTATTTTACATAATTTATTTTATAATAAATCACAAACAAAATTTTTTGATAATGTCTATGAAAAAAGTTTTATTTGTGGTATAATAAAATATACATGGAAAAATGTCGTTTTTTATAAAATTTTTATCCTAATAAATGCTTGTCAAATATACTTATTTATTTTACAATTCATCAAAGACAAGTGTTTTAATTTTATTATAAAAAATGTTCAAAATAATCGGCTATTGGTCAATAATATATTTGAATCAGCAGTTATATTCTGAAAAGTTCGTTTTTTAGGCTTCTTTATAATAACTGTGCGCGCCTTTGCGCATAGCGGTAAATTTAAATCTCCGGCAGCTTTTCGCCGGATAATATATTTTTAAGGAGGATTACTATATTATGAAAGAGAGTTTATTCGGAGATTTAAGCGTAATAGGAATGCGCGGATGTGAAGATTTTGTTTCTCAGGTAGACGCATATCTCAAAGAATGGCGTAAAACTGATGATACAGATTCTTTTGTCATTAATGCAGACTGTCCCCGCTTCGGCTCTGGAGAGGCAAAAGCACTTATACATCACTCTCTTCGCGGTCATGATGTCTATATTGTATCTGACTGCTTTAATCACGGCGTTACCTATAAAATGTACGGTAAAACTGTTCCTATGAGTCCCGATGACCATTTTCAGGATTTAAAAAGAGTTATAGGGGCTATCGGAGGCAAAGCAAGACGTATATCAGTTATAATGCCAATGCTTTATGAAGGAAGACAGCATAAGCGTTCAGCAAGAGAGTCTCTTGACTGTGCAATTGCACTTCAGGAACTTGTAAATATGGGCGTTACAAATATAATTACATTTGATGCTCATGACGCTCGTGTACAGAATGCAGTTCCACTAAGCGGATTTGACAGTGTACGTCCTACCTACCAGATGATTAAAGCTCTCGTAAGAACTGTACCTGATTTATCACTTTGTCATGACGATATTATGATAATTTCACCTGATGAAGGTGCTATGTCAAGATGTATGTATTATTCCTCCGTGCTCGGTCTTGACCTCGGTATGTTTTATAAGCGCCGCAATTACAGCATAATAATTGACGGAAAGAACCCGATTGAAGCTCATGAATATCTCGGAAATGATATAAAAGGCAAAGATGTTATAGTAGTTGACGATATGATTTCATCAGGAGATTCAATAATTGACGTATCAATCCAGCTTAAGGAAAAAGGCGCAAAGAGAATATTTATTTTTACCACATTCGGACTTTTCTGCAACGGACTTGAACATTTCGATAAAGCATACAGCGAGGGAATTTTTGACCGCATATTTACCACAAATCTTATTTATCGTCCCGAAGGACTTGCTCAGAGAGAATGGTACACA
>CALWTV010000070.1 GCA_944384555.1 uncultured Clostridia bacterium
TGGTATATATATTTATGATATCGAGTTCTACTCCGGCAATGTTGAATATGATTACGAGATAAGCGCTGCTGACGGCAAGATTTTATCTTCCGATAAAGATATTGAAAACTTCACTATTCCCTCTCAAAATCAGACTTCTTCAAAAATTACCGCTGATGAAGCTAAGTCTATCGCTCTTAAAGACGCTGGACTTTCCACAAAGGACGTCACTTTCATCAAAGCCGAATACGAAAATGATGATGGCATATATATTTATGATATCGAGTTCTACTCCGGCAATGTTGAATATGATTACGAGATAAGCGCTGCTGACGGCAAGATTTTATCTTCCGATAAAGATATCGAAAACTTCACCATTCCCTCTCAAAATCAGACTTCTTCAAAAATTACCGCTGATGAAGCTAAGTCTATCGCTCTCAAAGACGCTGGACTTTCCACAAAAGACGTCACTTTCATCAAAGCCGAATCTGATTATGATGACGGCAGACTTGTTTACGAAATCGAATTCTACTCCGGCAATGTTGAATATGATTACGAGATAAATGCTGCTGACGGCAAGATTTTATCTTCCGATAAAGATATCGAAAACTTCACTATTCCCTCTCAAAATCAGACTTCTTCAAAAATCTCCGCTGATGAAGCTAAATCCATTGCACTTAAACATGCGGGCGAATCTGAATCAAATGTATTTTTTGAAAAGACTGAACTCGATGATGACGATGGTAAATCAGTATATGAGATTGAATTCAAAAACGGAAAAATGGAATATGAATACGAAATCGACGCTTATTCAGGCACAGTAATCAAAGCTGAATCTGATTACGATGATTGACATTCATATTTAACTACAAAAAAGATGGCGATTATTTGCCATCTTTTGTTATTTTCTATTTAATTTTATATTCCGTTTTTCTCATCCGATTTATAGTGCTTACAAGTTCGTACTTGCGGGGCATATCAAGAAAACGTTCACAGGTTGTAAAATAACTTGAAAATACAATATCCAGCCCTTCTTTTTCAATCATATCATAAAGCTCGTCAATACGTTTGACTATATCAATATCTTTTTCTTTATTGCTTACCTCAAGATACCTTAACATAAAACCAAGTGCGTCAAGTTGTCTTTTAGTAATGACATTATGAAGTCCGCGAACGTCTATACGCTCATCTCCTATTAAAATAAATCCCATATCAGATACTTCTAATTTCTCACTTCCCATTCCCTCAGGATACGAAGTAAAACCGTTAGAAAGCAAGTTTCTATATTGCGACCAATTAGCTTCAGATATAGAATTTTTTATAGTTCCATTCATTTTTTCAAATACTATTTTCGCTTTATCAGTAACATCATTTATTTGAAAATCATCCATCATATAAATTTTATCAGCTACTGATAAATATTCTCCGCTTCCTCCAATAACAAGAATTGTAGACACTCCATGCTTTTTGTATAGCTCGTTTACTCTATCAGTAAATGGAGTAATCGGTTCTTTTTCAATAAGTTCTTTCATGACTTTATCGCATATCATAAAGTTTGTCGCACTTCTATCCTCGTCAATAAGCAACATTTTTGCTCCAAAATCTACTGCTTCCATAATATTGGCTGCCTGCGATGTTGAACCTGATGCACGTTCCGTTGAAAAATTTTGAGTATTTCCGTTCGGAATCCATTTTATAAATGGCGAAATATTTACATTTTTTACGCTTCGTCCATCTTCAGCTGATATTGATACAGCAGTGTCATCGGTAATACAGAGCTCTCGCCCATCACCTGCGATATGATTATATATACCAGCGGAAATTGCTTCAAGTAAGGTAGATTTTCCGGAATATCCTCCTCCCGTGATTACAGTTACCCCTTTCTTAAATCCCATTCCACGGATTCCGCAAATTTCAATCTCATCTTCAGGCGTGGATTTAAACGGAACTGCATTCTCCATCGGCAAATCACTCCCCTTTGAGCGCGGCAGTATACTTCCATTTGCAATAAAAGCGCAGTATTCGCTTCTTTTTAGCCATTCTCGTATTGCCGCCTGCTTTTCCGCAAGTGAGACAGCTTCATTCAATTTAAGACAGTCAAACTGTGAGATGAACATATCTACAGCATCTGGTAAATCATTGCACAGCATTCGGATTGTCTTGCGCAGATGACGCTTTGGAAGCTGTACCTGCATACGAATACAAAGACACATTTTTGGGGGACGAGGTATATCATCATCAAGTAAATAAACCGTGTTGCCTTTTCCGTTTTCATAGTTTTTCTGAGGACACATTGCAAAATAAGCCGTATTTCTTAAAAGTATTTCGCCTCCCGGACGATAAAGATAATACTTTCCATTTTCATTGTCAGGGCGGCTACGATTGTAAAGTTCTGCATTAAGCTCATCTATATACTTCGCGAATTCACGCAGACAATAATCCGCCGCAGCTAAGGTATAATTTTCAACTCCTATTTTTTCCACAGGAATATTCCATGTCATTGTAGGTTTATCGCATGATAATTTGTTGGTAGTATCAATATTTACAGAGATATCATCATGCCAATACTGTGGGTCAAAATAAATTTTAGGCTCTATTGTATGACCGTCCCACGCCTTAGACGGAAAAACCATTATTGTTTCTCCATCGTACATTTCCTTATATGTAGATGTATCCCCCTGCATATTAGATAGGTAATATCTTAATCTCTTCACTGATTTGCCTCCCTCATCATATAATAATTTGTCTGCCGGAATAATAATAGTAACAGTCGGAATGTCTTGTGCAAGCTTGTGAGTACCTGTAATAAAAAAACCAATATCACCATTATAATAAGTAGGGTCAAAATCATTCACAGATGGAAGCGACGAACGTTTAAGGTCTATTATAGTCAATCTTCCGTCATACATTTCCGAATAAGTCGCGGTATTAGGTTCCATTGAACTAAGTTTGCTTTTTAATCGTTTCACGCTTAATTTCTCCTTTTTTCCTCAATAAATAACAGTGTTCCTATAACTCATAAATATAAAAGTCTCCTTTTGCCAAATTAACTTTCCGTTACAGCTTATATTCAAAGGTTTTCCACGAAAAACGAAAATCACCTATCCGGATGCGCGCACATGATTTACATAAAACAAATAAAAAAACAGCACACACCCAATTCGGATGTATGCCATTCATTTCAAAAATTAAATAAATAACGTAATATAACAACGATTAGCCGCTGAAATATATGCCCGTATACATAAAATCAATTTGCCAAGGAATAAGCGGGCAAAACATCCGAAAAATATAAGCTTTTCATATGATTCACCCTCCTTTAAAGGTAATTGATTTTCATACAATAATTGTACTGTAAGGTAATTATAAATCTTTTTGTGATTATTGTCAAGGGAAAATTTAAATATAAATAAATTTTATAAAAGCGGCGGAAGCATTATTAAAAACACTTCCGCTTATAATTCTATTTTTTAAAGTTCGTTTACACTTTTAATGCCGTCTATTTTGCATAATGACGAGATGAAAACCGCATGAGGTATTTTTTTAGCGGTATGCAAATCGATTATCGCAGTATTTTTTGAAAGCTCAATATCGTCAATCACAACACCCTGCGATTTCAGAGTTTCAATAAAACCGCCTATAAATTCAATTCCCTCAAATTCAAGATAAAGCGTAATATACCGTGAATTCTGCATAAGATATTTGCTGAATTTATTAAGCAAAGTAATAATCAACACTATAAAAGCGCATCCGATAATCGCGCCCTGATAAAATCCGATGCCGATTGCAAGCCCCATACAAGCTGATGCCCATAAACCTGCGGCAGTCGTTAAGCCCCGAACCTGATATCGCTCGGTGACAATTATAGTACCGGCTCCCAAAAAGCCTATCCCGCTGATAACCTGAGCGCCAAGACGCGCCGGATCCGATTCGGGATTGATATTTTCGATTATGTACTCATTTATCATCATTACCAGAGCCGCACCGAGACATACCAGCATATGAGTCCGCAAACCGGCAGGCTGTCTTTTGCGTCCGCGTTCAATTCCTATAATTCCACCGCATATTATCGCAAACAACATTCTTACCACAATTGACACTATATCGCTTTGTATTAAATAATTCATCTCTCATTCTCCGTTATTTTTTTGCGAGGTGGCATCTTTTATTTAAACCTTAAGAGGTACTTTACTAATGATATATTTTCTTAAATTACTTTAAAAAAGCGTTTAAGAAGCGGGACAAGAATACGAGGAGATTTTACAACTACAATTTTCATTTTATATCCTCCAAAATAATTGTTTTACGGCTCATTAATATTATATGACGGCTTCATTATTTTGATATTATCTGCCGGTTTCCATTAAAAACGCCGCTCCCCCGCTTATCGTTATCTCCGAGTATTCACCGGTGATTTCATTGCTGACGGCATACGGTAAATCACGCCTCAGCTCGGCATTATAAAGTGGATATTTACACCCAGTTTCCGTGATAACACATGTTTCAAGTGCTGTAACTGAAAAATACTTGTACCCTCTCGGAAAAATACGCACTGTCTCATTTTTAATCACACGTATTATATTCATACCGTCCGTCAAAACCGCACTTATTCCCCGCTCTTTTAAATTTTCAAGCATAAATATGTTTGATACAGTATGGTCTATTCTGCCGCCTGTACCTCCGATTATTATAAGCTCTTCCGATTTTTCAGCTTCAGCATATTTAATCGCAAGCATTGTATCGGTATCATCTTTTTCTGGTGGAGATACGAATTTAGTGATATTTTCATCAATTTCCGTTTTAATCGAATCCATGTCACCTATTGCGATATTCGGACGCACTCCCATTTTTAATGCGGTTTCATATCCGCTGTCTGCCGCAATCACAAAATCCGTATCTTCAGGCATATATATAAGTTTATCCGCAAAACATTCTCCGCCGGTTATTATATACGCACGTTTCATTTATCTCTTGCCGCCCTTCCCGATATTTGTTTTATTCAGTTCCTTATCCCTTTTCCACTGTGGCTTTTGTTTCAGTGACTCATATATCGATACATAGCTGTCATGGCGGCTTTTTTGTATTTTTCCCGCTTCAAGTGCCTCAATCACCGCACAGCCTTCCTCACGCAGATGAGTACATTTTGTATATCTGCAATTTCCCAGATACGGCTCAAATTCACGAAAAGTATACGGTAAATCTTCAAGTGAGAAAAAATCAAATCGAGTAAAATCAAGCATTGAAAATCCGGGGGTATCAGCCAAATATCCGCTTAATTCTCCATCTGTAAGTTCACGCAGCGAAAATAATTCCACGTGTCGTGTTGTATGTCGTCCGCGCTCAATTTTGCGGCTTACCGTATTTGTAGCGATATGCAGTTTGGGAAACAGCGCGTTCATAAGTGATGATTTTCCTGCTCCAGACGCTCCTGCGAATGCGGTTATAGGATAATTTTTATTTTTAAGCATACTTTCTGAATCAATCACATAGTCATTTCCGCGCAAGCACAAATTTTTTAAATATGTTTTGATTTCGTCTATTCCATCGCCGCTGACTGAGCTTACTTCAAAAACCTCAAAGCCGCTATTTCGGTATATATCAGCCAGCCTTGAACATTCAGCGCTGTCTAAATCCTTTTTGGTAACGATAATTGCCGGCGATATCTTATTATATTCCGCAATTGATATGAGCTTGTCAACGGTTTCAGTTACTGTAACCGGCTTTGCCGCAGACAATACCAAAAAAATCACATCAAGATTTGCGACAGGCGGTCTGATAAGCGAATTTTTTCTTTCATATATTTCCTCAATCACTACCCCTGACTGTGCGGCATTATCATTTGAATTCTTTCTATTTATTATTTCCTCTCCGATAGAGTCATCAAATAATATTTTTACACGATCCCCTATAAGAGGTGTGATATTTTCATGGCGAAAAACGCCTCTGGCACCGCATAACACTGTTTTATCAAACAAGTCAAGGCGAACCTCATACAGTCCGCCCAAACCTTTTACTATTATTCCATCATAATTTTTCAGCATAATCCTTTAAATTTTAAAATAACAGCTTATATTTTTTATTTCAATCAATTCACCATACAGGAGATATTCCAGAGCCAGTCTCCTCCGATTCTTGCGGCGGTTCTGTGACATCTCCAAAATTATCGACGGGAACGTCTTCGTAACCTGTATCTTCTCCCCATGTCTCATAATCTGTATCAAAATTGGGGTCAAATATATCAACCGTTGTTTCTTCCGGTATAATTTCGGCTGTGGTTTCTTCTTGAACCGTTTCAGGTTCGGTTTCGGGAATAGTTTCAGGTATGGTTTCAGCAGTTGTCTCTTCCGTAGTTTCCGGCATTGTTTCAACAGTCGTTTCTTCCGGTATAGTTTCAGCAACATATGTTTCTCCGCTGGGAAGAACTCCGTCAGGACCGCTGCTAATCACAAAATTAATCGGTGTTTTTTGTTCCGCTTTTGTAAATGCCGCTACACTCTGCTCAAGAACAATCCCTTTATCTTTATCAGATTTTTGGTATGAAACATCTCCTACCGTCAAATTGAATTCAAGCAGTTCACGCATCGCCTCTACTTCATCAAGCCCTACAAAGTTCGGCACTACAACGTATTTTATTTCCGCGCCTTTTGATATATAAAGCTTAACAGTATCACCGTTACTCATTACTGTACCCATATTAGGTTCTGTTGTAACCACATATCCGATTTCAATTGTATCGTGATATACCTGTTCCTTTTCTACAACAAGCCCTAAATCGCGTAGACTCTGTTCCGCCTCACGATATTCGTACATAGTAAGGTCAGGCAACGTAATTTTTTCATTTCCCTGACTTACTGTAAGCACAATATCACATTTTTGACGCCCCGGGATAACCTTTCGCTTTTCTCCGGGAGACGGCGACTGAGAAATTATAATTCCTGGTTCATACTCAGGGTCATAAACATATTTAAGCTCAAGATTATATTCAGATGATTTCTTAAACCACTCTGAAAGCTCGTCGGTATAGTAAGAACCCTCAAATTCATGAACGGTAAGCGTTTTGGATTTATCAAGCTCTCCGCTGAATATCAGCGTTGAAAGTATATTATATGCGCTTATTCCCGCAACTATCAAAAATGATACTGCCACTCCTAAAATAATGGGCAGCATTGACTGACTGTGGCGCTTTACTTTTTGAGGAGCCTCATTGTTCGATTTATCCGTTGGTTTTGACGATTTTATATTATCTGTCTTTCTTTTACGATTAGGCTGACGGAATACCATTCTCGGATTTTCTTTAAGCTTTATAAGCTGCTTCAGCATTTCCTCAGCGCTTGAAAAACGCACGTCAGGTTCTTTTTCCATTGCCCTTGAGATTATCTGTTCAAGACCAATAGGAATTTCCGGATTTATTTCCCTCGGCTTTACTGCTATATCATTTACCTGCATCAATGCGACAGATACCGGACTGTCTGCGGTAAATGGAAGCTGACCGGTTGACATTTCATACATAAGTACGCCTAGAGAATATAAATCACTTCTGCGGTCTATCTGTTTTCCGCTTGCTTGTTCGGGACTTATATAATACACTGTTCCAATTGCCTTGTCGGTCATTGTAACCGTTTCCGCATTCGGCAGTTTCGCAATACCGAAATCCATCACCTTTATGATACCGTTTTTGAGAAGCATTATATTCTGCGGCTTGATATCGCGGTGAATTATTCCCTTTGCATGGGCATGAGCAAGCGCATTAAGAATCTGTTCCGAATAGCTGAGAATTTCCGGCAGAGATAAAATCCCGCGGCGCGTCATATAATTTTTAAGCGTAATACCCTCAATGTATTCCATAACTATATATTTTACATTATCTTTTACAGACACATCATATATATTTACTATATTAGGGTGAGAGAGCATCGCGACTGCTTTGGATTCGTTGATAAAGCGCTTGACGGACTGAACATCGTTTGCGATTTCATCTTTAAGCATTTTAACGGCAACCGTGCGTTTCATTAATATATCGACTGCCTTGTACACGACAGCCATTCCGCCTATGCCGATTATTTTTTCAATTTTGTATCTGTTGTCGAAAATTTGTCCGACATATCTTTCAAAAACATCCATTATAAAACTTTCACCTTAAAATTCATTTGCTGTGGTTCCGAATATATCATAGTTTTATGAGTACAGCTGTGATATTGTCGGTACCTCCGAGCGAATTTGCCGCCTGTACTAACTGTTCGGTTTTGAATTTCAGGCTTTCAGCATCAGTTAAATTTCCGCTCTGAGAACAGATTATTCTTTTAATCATATCATCGCTTACCATGTTTGTAAGTCCGTCCGAGCAAAGAAGAATATAAACATCTCTCACATCAGGACGTTTTGTGAAGAAAATATCGGTCTCCACTGAGCGTTCCGTTCCGACTGCGCGAGTTATAATATTTCGGTTATTTGAGCTACGCGCTTCTTCCTCTGTTATCTTTCCGATATCAAGCAGGTACTGAACATATGAATGGTCATGCGATATCTGTGTAATTTCGCTTCCGGGAATCATATACATACGGCTGTCGCCAACATTTTCCGTATAAATTTTACCGTCTGAGACAAGAGCCGCAACAAGGGTTGTTCCCATACCGCGAAGCTCGTCATTTGCAGCCGCGCGGTTATGTACCTCTGTATTGGCGTCAGAAACCGATTTTGTAAGAGCAGCGGAAATTTCGTTATAATCTGCGTTAAACTGACCGCCGCGTGTATGCGAAAGAATAAAATTT
>CALWTV010000071.1 GCA_944384555.1 uncultured Clostridia bacterium
GGGACAGTTACCGCAGATTTTGTCCATGGCTCCATAATTTTTTCAGCTTCTTCAGGAGGAGTTCCCTCAGGAATTTCAGGAGCCGGGGTTGTGTGTCTCATAAAGAGAAGACGGTTTGAGGTTGCGAAGTTATCTACATATGGGTCGGTATCAAGATTCAAGTCAAGGTAATCAAACTTTAAAACTTTAGGTACAAATTTTGACACCTTATGCTTTATTTTTTTACCGCCGGCAGAAACTCCGCCTACAAGTTCGACTTCCGCATTGGGGTCAGGTTCAAATCCTAAACGGTAGAGGACTTTTTTTTCGGGGTTAAAGCATAGCCAGCTATCACCAAAATTTCCCTCAAAATCAAGGTCCAAATGGAGTACTATTATAATGTCATCTACCTTGACTCCGTTGTCAGTGAGAGCCTTTTCGGCTGTGGGACTTAGCTTATCCAAAGGCAGCATATCTGGCATACCTCCTTATCTTTTTTGTTAAGAATTTTGTTTTTCTTAAAGAACGTCATAGAATTATTCTCAAAAATATGTTATAATTATGAGAATAAAATTCACATTTATCTGCGTATTAATAATAGCATAATAACAGATAGTTTCAAGTGTTTTTATGAAATTTGAGTTTTTTCGGACACATATACAATTTTATTAAATTTATACGCTTCAAAATAGGTCGTTTTAAACAATAATTAATGGTATCTTATTAATTTAAAATTTTAATTTCAAAAATCGATTAAAAATGTTCTATTAATTTAAAGATTCATGAATAAACGTATTGAAAATAAAAAAGGAGAAACGCTATGTTTAAGTTCATAAAATTTTGGACTAAAAGTAAAAATGTAAACAGCCCTCGATATAAAAAAGACCTTGCATCACATCTCGATGGGCGCGCGCTGAAATACGTTACTGAAAGAAAGAACGATGTTGACGAGGTTATCGGTCGCAGCGGCGCAATCATTGTACGTGAAGATGAACTGCTTGTCTATGCAGATTCAACCGTTTTATTCCGTACAAAAATCGAAAATTTGCAGGCATGGGAATTGCTTTCGGCAGAAGGGGTAGTAATTACCGCGCCTGATATAGAAAACGGAGACGTTGAACGCACCATAATCGCTTACTATACATATTGGCGCAAATAATAATCCTTCTGCCGAAAGCTCTTTTAACATTATTAAATTGTTAATTTGCAATTATTTTATATAATACTATTTTAGCATATCTATAAATTCAGCCTCATTTATTACAGTTATTCCGAGAGCATTTGCTTTGTCAAGCTTTGAACCGGCAGCATCTCCCGCTAAAACAAATGTGGTTTTTGAAGAAACCGAGCCCGTGACTTTTCCACCGTTCGCCTTTATAATCGCTGAGGCCTCATCTCTGGTCATCGTTGGCAGCGTTCCGGTAAGCACAAATGTCATTCCCTTAAAACGTTCAGAGTTTTCGGTATCTTTCACCTTACCGCACACCGTTACCACGCCAGCAGCTTCAAGGCGGTCAATCATGCTCCTTGTTTCAGAGCGCGAAAAATAAGCGGTAATAGTTTTTGCCGTGATTTCACCTATATCCTCAATTTCGCATAAATCTTCCACGGTCGCGCTAAACAAATTTTCAATATCCTCGAATTTAGCCATTATCTCCGCAGAGGCAATTTCGCCTGTGTGTCTTATTCCGAGCGCATAAAGCAGACGCGCTGCTCCCGCAGTCTTTGATTTTTCTATCGCCGCGATAAGATTTGACGCTGACTTTGGTCCCATACGTTCAAGCGACGCTACTTCTTCTTCTCTATCTTTTAAATAATACAGGTCAGCGGCATCAGAAATAAGTCCGGCGTCAAGCAGAGCCTGTATAATTTTAGGACCCATTCCGTCAATATTCATCGCACCCTTTGACGCAAAATGCGCGATATTCCTTGAAAGCTGTGCCGGACATGAGGCATTTATACAGCGAACCGCTCCACCTTCTTTAAAATCTTCCGGTTCAAAATCATCAGACGAATCATCATAACCGCAGTCATCAAAATAAACCGGCTCTCCGCACGACGGACATACTTTAGGCAATTCATATACTTTTTCATCGCCTTTTCTTAATTCCGGCACACTTCCTACAATTTCCGGAATAATATCGCCTGCCTTTTGGATAATAACCGTATCACCTATACGTATATCACGTTCACGTATTATATCAATATTATGCAAAGTTGCACGTGATACAGTTGTTCCCGCAAGTCTTACCGGCTCAAGAACCGCATTTGGAGTCAGAACCCCGGTGCGTCCTACCTTAACTGTAATATCAAGCAGTTTTGTCCGTTTTTGCTCAGGAGGGTATTTATAAGCGGCGGCCCATTTTGGAGTGCTTGTTCCCTCTCCGAGCTTTTCCCTCATTGAGATTGAGTCAACTTTAACCACTGCTCCGTCAATATCATACGGCAAAGAATCACGCATTTCCCCTAATTTGCGGATAGCGGAAACAATCTCATCTTCATCAGAGGACAAAGCTAAAATATCAATCGTATGGAAACCGAGCTTTTTCATTCGGTCTATGGTTTCGCTGTGGGATAGTGGCATTACATTATTTGGGTAAAGATTTCCGGCTTGATAATTGAACACGAATATATCAAGTCCACGAGATGCGGTAATTTTGCTGTCAAGCTGACGAAGTGAGCCGGCAGCGGCATTTCTCGGATTTGCCCACAGCGTTTCTCCGGACGATTCACGAATTTCATTTTGGCGGTTGAATGCGTCACGCGGCATAAAGACCTCGCCTCTTACCGTAAGTGTATCGGTAATTTCATTTAATTTAAGTGGGATTGAGCGCACTGTCTTAAGATTTTGAGTGACGTTTTCGCCGACTGTTCCATCTCCTCTTGTAGCTCCGACTGTAAAAATTCCGTTTTCATATTTAAGAGATACCGATAATCCATCAATTTTGGGCTCAACGGTAAATAAAACTTCGCCTGATTCCCCACTCTGACGCAAATCCTCCTTTACCCTTCGGATAAAATCAGTCAATTCCTCGAAGCTGAATACATCGGCAAGGCTTCCCATTTTAACTTCATGCGTTACCTTTTCGAATTTTTCTAGCGGCTTTCCGCCTACTCGTTTAGTAGGTGAGGCAGGGTCGTCAAATTCGGGATATTGAGATTCCAGTTCCTGAAGTTCACGAAACATCATGTCATAATCATAGTCGCTGATTTCAGGTGCGTCATTGACATAGTACTTTTCCGCATAATACCGAACTTTTCGGCGCAGGTTTTCTATTTTTGATTTTATTTCATTAATATTTATATTATCGGTCATAACTTCCCCTTATAATTAACAAGATATATTTTAATTTATATATTATTTAAATTTATTATACATTAATCGGTTTTGATTTAAAATCAAATAAGATTAACGTTTTTTTAAATTTACAGTATACAACAAAAGGAGCCTGAAAAAACAGACCCCATAAAACTGCTATTTTAATTTTTAATAAATTGCAACATAAGCAAAATTAATAATTACTTATTAGTAAAACGCTTTTTTATTATTATAAACATTGTAAAAAGCATTATTAAAATTACTGCAATTATACTGAGTGTATTGATATCACTTGTTTGAGGAGCTACGGATACAAGTGAAGGGACGGTATCAGAAGCAACAATTGGTACAAGCGACATCACACAAGCACATATGACAAGAATCAAAATACGAAAAAGTTTATTCAAGATAATACCTCCCCATTTTAAAATTAATAATTAGTTACCTCATTCAATCATTTATATGATATCATATTTCACTATATTTGTCAACACATTATCGAAATAATATTCAAAAATTGTTTACGAAATACATAACTTAGATTTAATTGAATCTTTCTTTATATATATCTACCTAATTTACATAAAAATAAAATAACGATGCGGTTTAATATTTGGCTATAAATGACAATTGTATAATTATTAATCCAATTGAGTTTGAATTATAATTTATTGTTTTTAGTTGAATATCGTGAAAAATCATGCTATAATATTTGAGAGCTATAATTTTTAAGGGAGAAAAATACACCAGATATAATTAGGTGTCGGTTGATAAATATATGAAACGCAAATATTTGGAATGTGCAAAAATTGTTAATACTCATGGTGTACGAGGTGCATTGCGCGCGGAGTGCCTATGCGACAGCGTAGATGTTTTCTCAAATCTCGAAACTGTGTATATAAAAAACGGCAGCAAATATGAACCACATAAACTGATAAACGCAGCTGAACACAAAAACGTAATGCTGATATCAATTGAGGGAATCGATAATCTTGACGCGGCAATTTCACTAAAAGGAACAATTTTATATGCCGACCGCGATGATTTCGATTTAGACGAAGGCGATTATTTTATCGCGGATTTAATAGGGCTTCCGGTTTATAACGCAGATACCGGAGAAAAATACGGCACTCTTGAAGATGTGTCAAATTCCGGCGCATCTGATATTTACACGGTAAAAAGAGTTCCTGACATTGATTCAGACGGCAAAAACGATGAATTTATGATACCTGCCGTACCCGAATTCATAATTCGTATCGATACTGACGAAGGCATATTCATTCGCCCTATTGAGGGAATGATTTAATTTTATTGGTTTAACAAAAATTTTTCAGAGGCACAATTTCATTTATGAGTATAAGATTTGATATAATGACTCTTTTCCCCGAAATGACAGACTACATTCTTGGCGAAAGCATTATCGGACGAGCACAAAAAAGCGGAGCCATTTCTGTTTTTTCGCATAACATACGTGATTATTCAAAAGATAAGCACCGCAGAGTAGACGATACCCCATATGGCGGTGGCATGGGAATGCTGATGTCGCCTGAACCGATATTTGACTGTTACTGCGCAATTACGGAAATGTATCCGTGTGAGCACCGCCGTGTGATTTACATGTCACCGCGCGGACGTATACTAAATCATAAAATCGCGCGTGAAATATCCGAATATGAACACGTAATCGTACTGTGCGGTCATTACGAAGGCGTTGACCAGCGTATAATTGACGAGATAGTGGACGAGGAAATCTCAATCGGCGATTATGTACTGACAGGCGGTGAGCTTCCGGCATGCGTGATGATAGATTCTATTGCAAGGCTCTGTGACGGTGTTTTATCTTCTCCAGAATGTTACGAGGGCGAGAGTATCGCAAGCGGTCTGCTTGAGTATCCGCAGTATACCCGACCAGTTGAATTTCACGGAAAACGTGTTCCTGATGTATTGTTGTCAGGTCATCATGCAAACATAGAAAAATGGCGTTATGAGCAGTCGCTTGAGCTTACAAAAAAGCGGCGTCCTGACCTTATAGATAATCTCGAACAAAATAAATTAAAATAAAAAATTACTGTTTCTACCCAAACAAAAAGGACGTGGCACAAATCATAAACAAATCAATTAAAACCGTCGTAATAATGATGGGCGCGACACTGCTCTCAAAGGCGCTTGGACTTATACGAAATACCCTGCTTGCGGCACATTACGGCACTACTGAAACCGCAAACGCATTTTCAGCCGCCTTGAGAATACCGCTTTCATTTTTTGATATCTTATTCTCAGCCGCAATTTTAGGCTGCTTTATTCCGGTTTACAACTCAATAAAATCAGACAATTCAGATAAAAATTCTTCACCTGAACAAACTGAATTCGCGTCGGTGTTTTTCTGCTCAGTGTCACTTATTTCCGGTATAGCGTCGATTATCGGAATGATTTTCGCATCTCCGATTATAAAAACCGTAGCTGCCGGACTTCTGCCCGAAACCTCAGCGCTTGCCGCCTCTCTTTTAAGAATATTGTTTCCGATGGTAGCATTCGCGGCAGGAGCATATACATTAGTCGGCGTTTTGCAGTCGCGCGGTTCATTTATCGCACCGGCTTTGATAAGCTCTATTTCAAACGGCGGCGTTATAATCTATTTTATTTTCATTGACCGTGGTGGCGACGGAATATACGGACTTGCTTTCGCCTATATGATATCATGGCTGCTTCAGCTTATAACGCTTGCAGTACCGCTCTTAAAAAGTGGATTTAAATTAAAGTTTAAAGTTGATTTTAAAAATCCCAACTTAAAAAAGGCACTGAAAATGGCGCCTCCTATATTAATCGGCTCATGGCTTGTACCTGCCGGAACGCTTCTCGGTACTTACTTTTCATCAATGACCGAAACATCAGGTGCTGTATCTGTATTTGATTACGCAAACAATATATATTTTATCGCCGCAGGAATTCTGACATATAGCGTATGTAATTATCTTTTTCCTAAGCTATCACGAATATCTGATACAGATATAAATGATTTCAATGAATCTGTACAAAACGGCATACGCGGCTCACTTTTTGTAATCCTTCCTGTATCAGCGGCTCTGCTCGTGCTTTCGGGTGAAGCTACTGCGGTTCTTTATATGCGAGGTTCGTTCACTCCCGAGGCGGCTCAGACTACTGCCGGTGTGCTTGCTGTTATCGTGCTTGGAATGCCGGCTTTTGCGATTATTGAATTTTTCAGTCGTGTGTTTTTCGCAAAAAAACAGCCCCTTCCCGCAGCCGCAGCGGCTTTAGCCGGAACATGTGTTAACGCACTTTCAACTTCAATTTTTATAAAATCAAATCTGTTTTCAGGCTCGGTAAATGCCGTAGGTGCCGGAAACGCACTCGGACAGCTTGCCGCAGCTACTGTTTTGATTGTGTTCGCCGTAATTAAGTTAAAAGGGCTCTTTACTTTGAACTTTGTTGTGCAAATTATAAAATGCGCGTTGTGCTCTGTTGTGTCATTTGTAGTAATGTATCTGCTCCACAGCCTTATACGTGCAAATCCATATCAGTCTTCAGTAGTTATGAATATAGCAGTCGCGGTATATATTTTTGCGGCAGGAGCGGCAGTATTTCTGTTCGGCGCAAAACTTACCCGACTTAAATTAAAATAAATTTCTATATGTATTCTCACAATTTATCAAAAAAGGAGCGTGAGTATAATCGCTAAACGTGAATTTTTTACGCAACTATTCCAAAAAAGCCTGATTATTTCAGGGCTTGACCGTTTTGCCGCCGGTGTTTATGAAAAGCTCGCACACGGACTTTTCGGCAGTATGTTTACCTCATATGACCGCGAAAACGAATCATTTATGAACAGCGGAATCGGTTCCGCCGTCTGTGAAAACACTGTTATAAGAAAATTTTTGTCTCCGGCACGCCAAAAAATCGCAAAATCCGTTGAAAGAAGTCTTATAATCAGCTTAATAGGTCGCATGATGTCATATTTGTTAAGCTGTCAGCTACGAGTGTACGGATATTTGTTTCTTTCTTTCGGAATTTATTCCTCAATGCTATATCTAATATCATTATTTTTACCGATAATGGAAGTACAGCAGCTGAATTTTGCGGTTGGAATAGTTATGATAGTTTCTGCATTACCGCTGTCTGTATCGAAAAAAACGCTTTCTCAGTCAATTTACGAAAGCGTAATAGCGTCAAAAATTGTTTTTGGAATTTTCGGACTTCGCAGGGAGCAGTTCCGCCCAAATTCAAGTTTAAAGCCTAAAAATCGAACTAATATCGCATTTATAATAGGTATGCTCTTGGGAGTGTCAACTTATTTTATATCGCCTGTACTTATTATAGGTGGTGTAGTTGCTCTGTTAGCCGCATATCTGATACTTGTAAGTCCGGAATGCGGTGTAATGGCTGTATTATTTTTAATGCCGTTCTTACCTACAATGGCTTTAGTTGCGGCTGTTGGATATGTTACGGTATGCTATCTTATCAAAATTATGCTTGGCAAGCGTGTCTTTAAATTTGAAACCGTTGATTTAGCTGTTCTTATGTTTATAATTATAATGGGATTGGGTGGAATTATTTCAATAAACAGAGCAACCTCAATTAAATCCGTTATGGTTTTCATCTGTTTCATGATTGGATATTTCTTAGTTGTGAGCCTTATCCGCACTCGAGAGTGGTTGGGACGCTGTGTTATCGCGGTTCTCTCTTCAGCTTCATTAGTATCTCTTATCGGAATTTATCAATATTTGTCTGGTTCTCTCAGCAACAAATGGCAAGACAGTACAATGTTTGATATCTCAGGTCGTGTAACAAGTACGCTTGAAAATCCAAACGTTCTCGCAGAATATCTTATAATGACGATATTCTTTGCATTATCTACTTTTTTATGTGGTAAAAATTCCAAAGGCAAATTCACCGGTTTCTGTATATCCGGAATTATAGGCGTGTGTCTGATACTGACTTGGTCGCGAGGTGCATGGCTGGGTGCTTTGATTGGCGCAATTATATTCATTATGATTTATCACCGCCGCTCAATTTATTTGTTTGTAATCGGAGCTGCCTCAATCCCATTTCTGCCGTTTGTACTGCCCGACGCAATTATATCACGTTTTACCAGTATCGGAAACATGGCAGATTCATCAACTTCCTATCGTGTTTATATTTGGCGCGCATCTGTTAACATGCTTAAAGATTACTTTTTTACCGGAATTGGTGTCGGGGAAGGCGCATTCCGCAAGATTTATCCGCTTTATACGCTGTCCGGAATAGAAGCCGCTCCGCACAGTCACAATTTATACCTGCAAATATGGCTTGAAACCGGTATAATCGGGTTGCTTATCTTCCTTATTTTCATATTTTTCTATATGCAAAGCCACTTCACATGTTATAAAATGCAGCTTGAAACCCAAAACCGAATGTATACATGCGCCGGTTTATGCGGTATAATCGCAATTTTAGTACAGGGCATGACTGATTATGTCTGGTACAATTATCGTGTATTTCTGATGTTCTGGCTGATTATCGGTCTTTCAAGCGCATTTGTACGGCTTAACCGAGATGAAAAGGAACGTGAAAAAATCGTAAATCATGACGGTACAGCCGCTGATATTGAAATATCCCTCGATAAAAAATAGTTCTTTTTAAAATTTAAAAGGATTCTGTATTAACAAAAACTAAATTTAATAAAAATCAAATGCATTCGTTAAATATAAATAAGGAGGCAATCTAATGGGAGCAAAAAATAAAACCGTACATTTCAACATAATGGATTTGTTAATAATACTCGTTGTGCTTGCGGCGGGCGCGCTTTTACTATATGTATTCGTGTTCAGCGCAAAAGGCGAAACGTCTACACCCGATACCCGAAAAATACGCTATGTAGTAGAAATTAAAAATATACGCGATGAATTTATCGATAATGTAACGGTCGGAGAAAATCTTACCGATGCGTCTAAGCTCTACCCTCTCGGAACAATCGTGGCTTATGAAAGTATGCCGTCAACATATACCGGAACAAATAAAATGGACGGTACAATCACAGTTGGGGATTACCCCGAACATTCTAATATGTATATCACAGTTGAGGCTGATGCGGTTATTTCACCTCAGGCATACAATGTAAATGGATTTGAATTATCAGTCGGAACAGTAATATATGTAAAGCTTCCTAACTTTACCGGAACTGGATATTGCATTAAACTCGAGGAAATAGAATAATTTTCAAGTTAAATTTATTATATCAAACTGATTTGATTAAAAAGGAGAAAATATTTTGTTTATAGATAAAGTTCAAATATATGTCAAAGCGGGAAACGGCGGAAATGGCTGTGTTTCGTTCAGACGTGAAAAATATGTAGCGCGCGGCGGTCCTGACGGCGGTGACGGAGGTCGCGGCGGTGACGTAATATTTAAAATCGATGAGGGCGCGAATACCCTGCTCTCTTTCAGATACAAGCGAAAATTTATAGCCGAGCCGGGAGATGACGGCAAAGGCTCAAAATTTCACGGCAAAAACGGTGAAGATGTTATCGTGTTAGTTCCGCCCGGAACGATAGTACGTGACAGTGATTCCGGCAAAATCCTCAAAGATATGTCAGACTGCGAACCATGGATTGCATGTAAAGGCGGCAGAGGCGGCTGGGGAAACCGTCATTTTGCTACACCTACACGTCAGATACCGCGTTTTGCGAAAAGCGGCACAAAAGGCGAGGAAAAAAATCTCACTCTTGAGCTCAAAATACTTGCAGATGTAGGACTTGTCGGACTTCCAAGTGCGGGAAAATCCTCTTTACTTGCCGCAACTACTTCCGCACGTCCTAAAATTGCGGACTATCATTTTACAACGCTCCACCCAAATCTCGGAGTTGTGAATGTGCGTGAAGACAGGGCATTTGTTATGGCGGATATTCCGGGGCTGATTGAGGGTGCCGCTGACGGAGCGGGACTTGGTCATGATTTTCTGCGTCATATTGAGCGCTGCCGTCTGCTTGTTCAGGTAGTGGACATTTCATGCGCTGAAGGACGTGACCCCGTTGATGACGTTGAAACAATTGACGCAGAGCTTGAAAAATTCAGTGAGGAATTATTTGAACGCCCAAGAATAATTGTTGCTAACAAATGCGACGCTCTTGACGAAAGTTTATTCGATAAAGCTAATTTTGAGAGATATATCGCAGCATTGGGCAGACCGTTGATTTATGTTTCGGCCGCAACGGGCGAAAATATCGATGAGCTTATAAAAATGATTGACAAAAAGCTGCTTGAGCTTCCGCCTAAAATAATATATGAGCCGGAAATTGAACCCGAAGACCGCGCAATTTCATCATCAGAAGACCATGAAATTATAATCCACAGGGAAAGTGACGGTACATTTATCGTTGAGGGAGAATGGCTGTTCAATCTCGTTGGACAAGTAAATTTCAACGACCGCGAATCGCTTATGTTTTTCCAGCGTGTGCTTCAAAAAAGCGGTGTAATCGACAAACTGCGTGAAGCCGGCTGTACTGATGGGGACTCGGTAAGCATTTATGATTTTGAATTTGATTTCGTAAATTAAAATTTATAGTATAAAATTAAGGACTGGATTTATGTTAGAAAAATTAAAAAATCAAGTATATGAAGCCAATATGATGCTTGTAAAATACAATCTTGTAACGTTTACATGGGGTAATGTAAGCGGAATCGACAGAGAAAGCGGACTTTTTGTAATCAAGCCGTCAGGGGTAGAATACAGCGAGCTTTCACCGATAGACCTGCCGGTAGTAGACCTTGAAGGAAATGTAGTCGAAGGTACGCTCAAGCCCTCATCTGATACACCTACTCATATAGAGCTGTATAAAAAATTCCCGAATATAGGCGGAATAACACATACTCATTCACAATGGGCGACAATTTACGCTCAGGCAGGCAGACCGATAAAACCATACGGTACAACTCATGCCGATTACTTTACCGGAACAATTCCCTGCACCCGCAAGCTTACTTTATCTGCAATTGCGGGGGCATATGAAAAACACACAGGAAGAGTACTCGCCGCAACATTTGAGGACATCGACCACGACCG
>CALWTV010000072.1 GCA_944384555.1 uncultured Clostridia bacterium
TTCCGATATTACCGATTTCATTATAGATGGAGTTACATTAAAAGGAGCAGATCAGGGAATTCGTCTGCTTTCATGTGGGGAAGGAAAACTTGACAGAGTATTTATCTGTAATGTGACTGGAACTTATCGTAGTTTCGGATTTATAATCAATCCTTGGGTGGAGAGCCACGGCGGAAATTACGGAAATATTGTATTTGACGGAATTGATTTGCGTCCGCTTAAACCTAACTATACATACATGCCTCCGTTTTTATTCAAGCTGGGCGGAAATATTGAAAATTTAGTGCTTAAAAATATTTTCCACATCAATCCAGGTGACAGCCGCAGAATTTTGGAAGCCGGATTGCCGTATGAAGGAACAATGAGGGAATCGGATAAAACCTATATTAAAAGTCTTCTTATAGACGGTCTTCATATAGTAGAAGAAAAAGATGCGCCTGCCGGTGCAGAGTATTTGTATTTTTGTTGTCCGGCAGAGCAGGTAATTATCAGAAATGTTGAAGTTTTGCGTGATTATTCAGGAATACTGGGCAGTTATCTTGTAAAAGCGGATAAAGGTGCTGATATACATTCTTTGACATTGTCGCAGATATCCGCACAGAATCTGGAAAATATAATTTCATTCCCATATGGTAGTGTCCATATTGTTCATCAAAACGCAGTTGAGAATGATATAAAACCTTAATTTCTTAAAATTATTTTATTATAAAAAGCTGCCACCGGGTAGCAAGAATGCGCAGGCATTCGATACACATCGTTAGGTCTTTGAAGATGTGTAATCGGGTGCTTGTTTTTTGTGAAATGAAATTTTTGCGAAAATTATTAAAATTCGTTTTTAGAAAGGAATTTTTTATGAAAATTATTAAAAATGCGCTTGGATATTTTTCAAAATCAGAACTTGTTTTATGGAGCTCGTCATTGTTATTTATAATAATATCATTTATGTTGTTTGACCGAGAGAATTATTTAACGTTGGCAGCATCGGCAGTAGGAGCAACTTCTTTAATTTTTTGCGCTAAAGGAAACCCGATAGGTCAGATTTTAATGATAATATTCAGCGTAATGTATGGAATAATTTCATATACGTTCGCATATTACGGAGAAATGATTACGTATCTCGGAATGACTGCGCCGATGGCGGTATTTGCGTTTATCTCATGGATTAAAAATCCTTATAACGGCAATAAATCGGAAGTGGAAATAAATAATCTTAAAAAAAGTGAGATTATATTTATGATTTTTCTTGCGCTAATAGTTACTTTAGGGTTTTATTTTATATTAGATATATTTAATACTTCGAACTTAATTCTCAGTACTGTGTCGGTAACAACCAGCTTTATAGCGGTATATCTAACGTTTAGAAGAAGTGAATATTATGCGATAGCGTACGCCGCAAATGATGTAGTTTTAATTTTCTTATGGATACTGGCGGCATTTTCAGATACATCATATATATCAGTGATTATATGTTTTATAATGTTTTTAGTAAATGACCTGTATGGTTTCATAAATTGGTCGAGAATTCGTAGCCGCCAGCAGAAAAATATTTCATTATATAATGTAGAAGCATAATTTTATAAAATTTATTTATTAAAAGTACTTGACTTAATGTAACATTAATGTTTTATAATTAGTATATCATATAAAATTAAACGAAAGGAATAAATAAAATGCAGTATCGTGATTTTGGAAAAACCGGAGAAAAAGTATCAGCGCTCGGTTTTGGGTGCATGAGATTTCCCGTAATTTCAGACGAAAATTCACCTGATAAAGGAAAAATAAACCGTCCCGAGGCAATAAAAATGCTGCGTGACGCAATCGACAGTGGCGTAAATTATATTGATACCGCATGGGGATATCACAACGGAGAAAGTGAGTTTGTAGTAGGGGAGGCTTTATCAGACGGATATCGTGAAAAAGTTTTCCTTGCGACAAAAATGCCGGTATGGGAAGTAAACGAAAAGGCTGATTTTCAGAAAATCTTTAACAGACAACTTGAAAAGCTCAAAACTGACCATGTAGACATGTATATGCTCCACGCTCTTGGAAACGGAACTTTCCATGATAAGGTGCTTAAATTTGATTTGATGAGCGAAATGCGCCGTCTTAAGGCTGAGGGTAAGGTTAAATATATCGGATTTTCATTCCATGATAATTTCGATGTGTTCAAAAATATTGTTGATTCATATGAAGGCTGTGACTTCTGCCAGATTCAGCTCAATTATATAGACGTTGAAAATCAGGCGGGAATAAAAGGTCTTGAATATGCTGCTTCAAAAGGTCTTGCTGTTATCATTATGGAACCTCTGCTTGGCGGTCAGCTTGCAAATCCGTCCGTACAGGTTAAAAATGCGCTTGACGCATCACGCACTCCGGTTCAATGGGCACTTGACTTCCTTTGGAACAGACCTGAAGTTAGCCTTCTGCTCAGCGGCATGAGCAATTATCAGCAGACAGTTGACAATCTCAGATATGCTGACGAATCCGCAGTAGGAAAATTAAGCGCCGCCGAACTTGAAATGATGGCTCGCGCAAAGAAAATATTTGACGGTTACAGAATGGTTGAATGTACCGGCTGTGAATATTGTATGCCGTGTCCTGCCGGACTTCATATTCCTGAAATATTTAAGATTTATAATAAATACGGTCAGGAAACCCAGAGCGGTGACCCTGCAAAAGAATATGCGTCTCTTGAAACAAAGGCAAGCGCATGTGCAGAATGCGGTCAGTGCGAGGAAGCATGTCCTCAGCATATAGAAATCCGCAATGTAATGAAACAGATTGCGAAAACCTTTGAATAAAACTTTTACTTATGGCTTTAAGCTTTGGGAGAGGGATTTTTCCTCTCCCTTTATTAAAATCCTTCCTTTAAATAGTAAGTTTCCTTGTATTTAAAAATTTAATTAAAAGGAGATAGCACCGTGTATATTCTTGAAAAATGCGATAATAGCGGAATCGTTTTTAAAAATGACACTACTCTTTTAAAAATCTGTACTCTTGAAAAAAATATTGTGAGAATAGTAACTACCCAAAAGGAAGATTTTTCAGACCGGACAAGCCTTATTATAGAAAAAATTCCGGAAAGCATAAAAAATTCTGTTTCAGAAACTGATAAAATTTTTGAAATTAAAACAGACAGCTTAATAATTGAGCTTGACAAAAATACTGGTTGTCTTGTTTTTAAAGATAAAACCGGTAAAGTTATAGTAAAAGAGCCGCGTATAAACGGACGTATGCTGACGGAATTTGATTCATACAGAAATGTATTTGACAATGAAAAGGAAATCGCTCTGGGAAAAAGCGTTGACGGAGTACGTGCCAATTCAGACGCATATGAAACCGTATTTGACAAAAAACTTTATAAATGTAAGCTTTCATTTGAATTTGATGCAGACGAGGCGATATATGGTTTCGGCTCACATGAGGAAGGATTCGGAAATCTCAGAGGCAAACGCAGGGAATTATATCAGCAGAATATGAAAGCTTGTGTGCCATATTTTTATTCCACAAACGGTTACGGCTGCCTTTTTGATGCTAATTGCTTCATGCTGTTTATGGATAACGAAAATGGTTCGTATGTATGGCTTGACGCAGTTGAAGAATTAGATTATTATCTGATTTTTGCGGATACTTCTGAAGGTGGAAATAAATTCGATAAAGTTACCGGTGGATATCGTTTTCTCACAGGAAAGTCCCCGATGCTCCCGAAATGGGCATTTGGTTATTGTCAGTCCAAAGAACGTTATGTAGACGCCGCTGAACTGATTGATATAGTCAGTGAGTACAGAAACCGTAATGTGCCGCTGGATTTGATAATACTTGACTGGCAGTCATGGCCGTCTGACAGCGGTTGGGGTCAAAAATCGCTTGACCCGGTGCGTTTCCCCGACCCTTGCGCCATGACGGAAAAGCTCCACGATATGAATTCAAAGCTTATGGTTTCAATTTGGCCGATTATGACGGGCGATTGTCCTAATCAGCTTGAGATGAAAAAAGA
>CALWTV010000073.1 GCA_944384555.1 uncultured Clostridia bacterium
AAAAATAAAAAATATGGAACAGAAATAAATCCATTGCATATTTTCACTAATATTTAATAATTAAATATTATAACTTCAATTATGCAACTTCAGCAAAGTACTTGATTGTACGAACCATCTGGCTTGTGTAGGAGTTTTCATTGTCATACCATGAAACAACCTGAACCTGATATGTGTCGTCATCAATCTTGGAAACCATTGTCTGAGTAGCATCAAAGAGAGAACCATATGTCATACCGATAACGTCGGAAGAAACGATCTGGTCTTCATTGTAGCCGAAGGACTCAGAAGCAGCAGCCTACATAGCAGCGTTGATGCCTTCTTTTGTGATGTTAGCGCCCTTAACAACAGCTGTAAGAATAGTTGTAGAACCGGTAGGAACAGGAACACGCTGAGCAGAACCGATGAGCTTGCCGTTGAGTTCAGGAATAACAAGACCGATAGCCTTAGCAGCACCAGTGGAGTTAGGAACGATGTTAGCAGCACCAGCTCTTGCACGGCGGAGGTCACCCTTTCTGTGAGGACCATCAAGAATCATCTGGTCGCCGGTGTAAGCGTGAATTGTGCTCATGATACCGCTCTGGATAGGAGCATAGTCATTGAGAGCCTTAGCCATAGGAGCGAGGCAGTTTGTTGTGCAGGAAGCAGCGGAAATAATTGTATCATCAGCAGTAAGAGTCTTTTCGTTTACGCTGTATACGATAGTAGGAAGGTCGTTGCCTGCGGGAGCAGAAATAACAACTTTCGTAGCACCAGCATTGATATGAGCCTGGCTCTTTTCTTTAGATGTGTAGAAACCTGTGCATTCGAGAACAACGTCAACACCGATTTCGCCCCAAGGAAGATCAGCAGCGTTCTTTTCAGCGTAAATTTTAATTGTCTTGCCGTCAACAGTGATAGAATCTTCGCCTGCTTCAACGGTATGAGTGCTTGAACCTATTTTACCGCAGTAACCGCCCTGAGCTGTATCATACTTAAGAAGATGAGCGAGCATTTTGGGGTCTGTGAGGTCGTTGATAGCAACGATTTCATAACCTTCTGCGCCGAACATCTGACGGAAAGCGAGACGACCGATACGACCGAAGCCGTTAATAGCAACCTTAACTGACATGTGGAAAATCCTCCGTTTATATAAAATAAATTTTTTGACAATAAGCCGAGTGAGATATGTATATGCGGCAAATATTACCCACAATATGTACTATCCCTCTCAGATATATATTTTACCGCAAAAATCTCAATTATACAATAGTTTTTGAGAAAATTATAACTTTTTTAACAAACTGATAAATAATTGAATAGAATAACCTTTAATTTTTGATAAAAGGGCTTAGTACATTTAATTTTGTGTCTGTAAATTGTGGTAAGATATTGAAATCCGTAATATTATACGCAAAAGTTCGATATTGCAAAAGGAAAAATTATGTGATATAATAAAAAAGAATAAAATAATAAAGGAATAATTTTTATATGAATATAGGATTACTCGGTTTCGGTAATATGGGGAAAACTCATTCATATGCCGTAACGAATTTGAATTATTTTTATAAAGACTTGCCGTTTAAAGCAAAAATCACTGCGGTATGTACATCGCATATCGAAACTTCCAAAAAAGCGGCAGACACATTTGGATTTGATTATGCGTCGGTAAATGAAGATGAAATAATAAACAATCCCGATATCGATATAATAGATATCTGTACACCGAATATATATCATTATCAAACGTTGAAAAAAGCGATTGCCGCCGGAAAACATATTTACTGCGAAAAGCCGCTTTGTGTAACAGCTGACGAGGCTTTTGAAATTGCTGATATGGCAAAAAAAGCAGGAGTAACCGCTCAAATTGTATTCAATACACGTTTTCTCGCTCCGATTATGCGCGCAAAACAGATAATTGACGAGGGAAGACTTGGACGGATATTGAGCTTTAGAACTGCGTACCTCCATTCAAGCTGTACTGACCCGGATAAAAATGCGGGCTGGAAACAGAACCGTGATATCTGCGGAGGCGGCGTTTTGTTTGACCTCGGTTCGCATGTAATTGATTTGGTATATTATTTATGCGGAAATTTTAAGGCTGTATCCGGAAAAAGCAAAATCGCTTATGACGTTCGCCGTGGAATGAACGGGGAACAATGGAATACCAACGCTGACGAAGCATTTTATATTTGCGCAGAGCTTGAAAACGGTGCGGTCGGCACAATAGAAGCAAGCAAAATTGCGGTCGGTACGAACGATGATTTCACAATAGAAATTTACGGTGAAAAAGGCGCACTCAAATTTGATTTGATGGAACCAAACTGGCTGTATTTTTATGATACTGCCGCTTATAATAATGAAATGGGCGGCGACAGAGGATTTACCAAAATTGAATGCGTGGGAAGATATCCATCTCCGGGCGGAGCATTCCCGGGAGCAAAAGCGCCTACTGGTTGGCTTAGGGGACATGTCGGAAGTATGTACGCTTTTCTGAATTGTGTGTATACAGGCGAGAAAACCACTCCATCATTTGATGACGCGGCGCATGTTCAGCTTGTTATGGAAAAAGCTTACGAATCGGATAAATCAAAAAAATGGGAATATATTGGTAAATAAAATTATTATGAAAGTAATAGGAATATGCGGAGGAAGCGGAGCCGGAAAAGGCTATGTATGCGGAATTTTTGCAGAATACGGAATACCTTCGATTGATACCGACGCAGTATATCACGAGATGATAAGCAAGCCGTCTGAATGTCTTAATGAACTTAGAGATTTTTTTGGGGAATCGATTATTTCGGAAGATGGTTCGTTAAATCGGCGTGCACTGTCTGATATAGTATTTGCTGAAGATGCGGGTGAAAAATTATCGGAACTTAACCGTATAACGCACCGTCATATATTGAATAAAACCGATTTGATACTTGATAATTACCGAAAAGAAAATAAGATTGCCGCAATAGTAGATGCACCGCTGTTATTTGAAAGCGGTTATGATAAAAAATGTGACGCAGTGGTAGCAGTAGTTGCGGATAAGGATACACGCATTAAACGGATAATAAAACGTGACGGAATCGCTTGCGAAGCTGCGGAAAAAAGAATAGCATCTCAAAAAAGCAATGAATACCTTACCCAAAGAGCTGATTTTGTAATAACAAATAACATAAATCAACCTGATTTACACAAACAGATAAATGATATTTTATTGAAAATGGATATTTTGAATGATATATCTCAACGCGTAAATTCTAACAGCTCTGTATTAAACGGAGATAAAGCATGATTAAATCACTTAAACGAAGCCTTGTAATAATACTTATACTTATTATATCAGTACTGGTGGGATATGTATCACAGCTGATATGGAATAATCTTGAAAGAAAATGGTATCCGCGTGAGTATTCTGATTTTGTAGAAAGATATGCGAGCGAATACGGAGTGCCGGAATATGTGATTTATTCGGTGATAAAGGTTGAAAGTAATTATCAAAGCAATGCTGTTTCACATGCGGGAGCGGTAGGGCTTATGCAGATAACTCCGGAAACATTTGACTGGATAATGATGCTTTTAGGAGAAGAACTTGACAGAGGAATGCTCTATGATCCTGAGACAAATATAAAGTACGGAACATATCTGCTTTCGTATCTGTATACGGAATTCGGAATATGGGATACTGTATTTGCGGCGTATAATGCCGGAATGGCAAGAATAAAAGGCTGGCTTAAAGATGCGGAATACAGTGAAGGAGATGGTACGCTTTCATATATTCCAATCGAGGAAACACGTGAATATGTGCCTAAAATAAATAAGGCAATAGAAAAATATAAACGATTGTATGAATACTAATTAATAAAGAAAGGAAAAAATCAAGATGAGCGAAAAAACAAAAGGACAGCAGTTGAAAGAAGAGCTTTTTTATAAAAAACGCAGTGCGTATGAGGCAATGAGCGCAGAGGAAATCGATAAAGCTTACGAATACGCAAAGGGATACGTTAATTTTATTGATGAAGGCAAAACTGAACGCGAATGTGTAAAAAAAGCAATAGAACTTGCAGAAGCAAACGGATTTGTTCCTTATGTAATTGGTGCTCCAATGAAAGCGGGAGATAAGTTCTATTATAACAACAGAGGAAAGAGCATATTTTTGTTTACAGTCGGAACTGAGCCGATTGAAGAAGGAATAAGAATCAGTGCGGCTCATATTGACGCACCCAGACTTGATTTAAAACAGCACCCACTTTATGAAGACAGCGGTTTTTCATATCTGAAAACGCATTATTACGGCGGTATCAGAAAATATCAGTGGGCGACAATACCGCTTGCACTTCATGGAATTGTTACAAAGCTTGACGGTGAAACCGTTAATATCGTAATCGGAGAAGATGAAAATGACCCTGTATTCTGCTTAACCGACCTGCTTCCGCATCTCGCAAAAGACCAGAACGGAAGACCGCTTGGAGGAGCATTTACAGGAGAGGGAATGAATATCCTTATAGGCAGCCGTCCGTATGACGATGACGGAGCTGACGAAAAAGTAAAGCTCAATGTTATGGCAATACTCAATGAAAAATACGGAATAAAAGAAGCCGATTTCATGAGCGCGGAACTTATAATTACACCTGCCGGAAAAGCACGTGATATCGGACTTGACAGAGCTATGATAGGTGCGTACGGTCATGATGACAGAGTATGCGGATATCCTGCACTTACCGCTATTTTTGAAAATCCGAATCCGACTCATACCCTCATGTGTGTACTTGCCGATAAAGAAGAAATCGGAAGTGAGGGCAATAGTGGTATGAAATGCCGTCTTTTAGCTGATTTGATTGAGGAAATTTCAAAAGCGCGTGGAGGAAATCCGAATGTTGTGCGCAGAAATTCAATGTGCCTTTCCGCAGACGTATCAGCCGGCTTTGACCCGCTTTATGCAGATGTATTTGAACGCCGCAACAGCGCGATTATAGGAAGCGGAGTTGCAATCAATAAATATACAGGAAGCGGCGGAAAAGGCGGAACAAATGACGCAAGCGCTGAATATGTATCATTTATTCGCCGTATGTTTGAAAGAGATGATATAGTATGGCAGACTGCGGAACTCGGAAAAGTTGACCAAGGTGGCGGAGGAACAGTCGCAATGTATATCGCAAACCTCAATATCGAAGTAATTGATATGGGTGTGCCGGTACTTTCCATGCATGCGCCGTTTGAAATAATCTCAAAGGTTGATTTGTATCAGACCCATAAGGCGTTTAGCGCATTCTGCAAATAATTATTAATAGAAATTTTATTTAATAAAAAATAACTGCGGGCGGATTTATATTCGCCCGTTGAACGTTAAAAAAGAGGTATAAATGCTGAATAAATTAAGAGAAGCGGAATTAAGGTTTATCGCAATCGAGGAAGAATTACAGAAACCAGAAGTAGTATCAAATCAAGATGAATTCAAGAAGTTGATGCGTGAACATAAAAATTTATCGCCTGTTATTGAAAAATACAGAGAATATAAAGCAGTTGAGAATGAAATCGAGGATTTGAAGTCAATACTTGATGAGGAAAGCGATTCAGAACTGCATGATATGGCGGAAGCAGATTATCATAGCTGTAAAGAAAAAATTGAAAAAATTGAGGAAGAATTAAAAATACTTCTGCTGCCAAAAGACCCGAACGATGATAAAAACGTAATTATAGAGATAAGAGGCGGAGCCGGCGGAGAAGAAGCGGCTTTATTTGCGTACGTGCTTTATCGTATGTACAATATGTACGCGGATTCGATGAATTATAAAACAGAGCTGATTAGCGCAAATGAAACCGAACTTGGCGGTTTCAAGGAAGTTACGTTTATGATATCGGGAGAGGGCGCATACTCAAGATTTAAATATGAAAGCGGTGTACACCGTGTTCAGAGAGTTCCGGAAACTGAGGCGTCAGGCAGAATTCATACTTCAACAGCTACGGTTGCGGTATTGCCGGAAGCGGAAGATGTGGAAATTGAAATAAATAACAGCGATTTGATAATAGAAACGATAAAATCAAGCGGAGCCGGCGGTCAGCACGTAAATAAAACGGAAAGCGCAATAAGACTTATTCATAAGCCTACCGGAATAGTAATTGAATGTCAGGATGAGCGCAGCCAGTATAAAAATAAAGATAAGGCTATAAAATTGTTGCGTACAAAATTGTATGATATGAAACAAAGCGAACAGACCGAAAAAATAGCGTCAGAGCGTAAAAATCAAGTTGGTACGGGTGACAGAAGCGAGCGCATACGCACATATAATTACCCGCAGGGACGTGTTTCTGACCATAGAATCGGGCTTACATTATATTCACTTGAAAATTTCCTGAACGGTGATATAGGCGAGATGATTGACGCACTTGCAACCGCGGATACGGCTGAAAAATTAAAGGGAACTCAACAGGATTAAAATTTTTATGGAGACCGAATATTACAGATTAAGTGAAAATGATATAGAATGTGGTCGGGATAAAATCGCGCTTGAATCAGCAGGAAAAATAATAAAAAATGGCGGACTTGTGGCATTTCCGACAGAAACCGTATATGGACTTGGCGCAAATGCGCTTAATTCCGAAGCGGTATTAAAAATATTTGCAGCAAAGGGGCGTCCGGCGGATAATCCTCTTATTGTGCATATATCTGACCCGAATGACGCGGATAAATTCGTGTATACCGATGAAATATATAATCGGCTTAAAGAAAAATTCATGCCCGGACCGCTTACCGTTATAATGCCTCGCAGGGACTGTATACCTGATGCGGTTACGGCAGGACTTGACAGCGCCGGAATAAGATGTCCTTCAAACATAATTGCCCGTAAATTGATTGAATATGCAGGAGTGCCGATTGCGGCTCCATCGGCTAATAGTTCAGGAAAGCCGTCACCTACAAGAGCCGAACATGTACTTGATGATATGAACGGCAAAATCGAGATGATACTTGACGGCGGCAGCTGCGGAGTTGGGGTTGAATCAACGGTAGTAAAAATATCAGACGGCGGGATTATAATTCTTCGTCCTGGTGCGGTCACGGAGGAAATGCTGAAAACTATATGCGATAAAGTGTCAGTAGCACATGCAGTTACCGAGGAATTGGACAAAAATGAAAAGCCACAGTCGCCGGGAATGAAATATAAGCATTATGCGCCGTCATGTCCGCTTGTTTTGGTAGACGGTGAGAATAACAAAGTAACGGAATTTTTTAAAGAAAAGCAAAATTCAGAAAATTGTGTTATTTTATGCTTTGATGAGGAAATTTCCTGCTTAAATCAGGATAAAATACTCTCAATGGGAAAAAGAAGCGATATAAAAGAACAGATTAAAAATTTATTTGCA
>CALWTV010000074.1 GCA_944384555.1 uncultured Clostridia bacterium
CTATGTATAATAAATTTGACATAGATGAATTTGATGACAGGTCCTATGATACTGATATAGATTTTTTGGAAAATGTATCTCAAAATGAAACTGAAAATGATTTCTCCGGAATGGTGTCCGGCAGAAATGCTGTACGTGAACTTTTGAAATCCGGACGCGCTATCGATAAGATTTTTGTGCGCAGAGGCGACAGGGAAGGCTCGATTGTAGTTATAGTTGCCGAAGCTGTAAACCGCAAAATTCCCGTTATCGAAGTTGACGCGGTAAAACTTGACTCGATTTCAGGTCATTCACACCATCAAGGCGTTGTTGCAATGGCGGCTGCCAAGGAATACGTCGAAATGGAAGATATAATAGAAATCGCAAATTCCCGCGGTGAAAAACCTCTTATAGTTATCGCTGACGGAATAGAAGACCCATATAATCTCGGCGCGCTCATTAGATGCGCTGAATGCGCTGGAGCTCATGGAATTATTATTCCTAAACGCCGCGCTTCCGGTCTTACTAATGTTGTTATGAAAACCTCTGCCGGCGCAATTGAACATATGGCTATCTCAAAAATTACAAATATTTCTTCTGCAATAGAAAAACTTAAATCTAAAGGAATATGGGTATTTGCAGCGGAAACCGGAGGTCAGCCTTATTATAAAACCGATTTTGATGTCCCTGCCGCTATCGTTTTTGGAAGCGAGGGTGACGGAATATCAAGGCTTGTACTTGAAAAATGTGATGTCAAGGTTTCAATTCCGATGTACGGAAATGTGAATTCTTTGAATGTATCGACCGCTGCGTCAGTTATTCTCTGCCATGCCGCAAGAATACAGCACGGGGATATATAAAAATAAAATAATCAAAAATATATGTTGTTTCAACGATTTTTCTGCATGATGACTCATTGTGACGTTTGCTCGTATTCAATAAATTTATCGTGGAAATAATGATATCTTATTTACAGGAGAATTGACTGATTCGGTCAGTCGCGTAAAACTGATTATGATGCATAAAAATAAACCAAGTCCGTTCGAAAATCCTCAGAACGGCGGCGAAAATTCAAATGTTCCATTTGATGATACAGAAGTTAAAAATTCTGAGCCGGACAAAGTGCAGGATAATAACTCTGATTCATCAAAAAAAGGAATGAGTATTGCGGACAAAATAAAATCAGAAATGGAAGATGACCTCGATATAGAGGCTCTTATCCGCAAGTATCTTCCTAATGATTATGAAAAAATTAAGGCAGCAGCTGAGGAAGACGATACAGACGAAAAAGATGAACCTAATACCTCAAAATCGGGTGAAAATTCTGATGATGTGTTCTTTGAACAGAAAAAATCACAAAAATATGATGATGAGGATATAAAGATTTTTAATCCCGCAGCCGGAAAAACTTCGGAATCAGTACCTGAAAATGAAGGTATGTTTGAATTTATTTCGGAAGAACAGCCAGAAAAAACAAAATCTGAAAGCTATATGTCATCTGATTTACACACAAATAGTGAAGATGATTTCTTTGGACAGCCTTACGATAAAGAAGCTGAATCTGACGAAAACTATACTTTAGATGAATCTGAAACTGAACAATATTACGATGACGCTGATACCGTATATGAACAGGACGAACCGGCAAAAAAGAAAAAATTCAGCTTGTTCGGATTCGGCAAACGCAAAAAAAATGGAGGAAGAAATACTCCGGAATATGCGGTTCCTAATCAGGATATATTTAATTCAATTTCGCAGGATTCAAATAATTCTTCAAACTTTATCGATGAAACTGCACCTGCGGGCGACGGATACTTGACGCCTCCTAATGCTCAGCTTTATGAAGTCGCTTCAAAGGATGAGGAATATCAGACGAGCCGTGCTATTCGTGCTGAATATGAAAACAATGCTGCGGAAAAAGTCAGCGATTCTGATACGGTAGTTGCAACAGCTGTGCGAGAAAATGTTTCAGAAAATGAATACGATAATTCTGCTGCAATGGATTCATCGGCAAAAATGGCTCAAAACAGAAATTATGATTCTGATTATGTCGGCGGTACGGAAATAGATGATGATACCGAATACAACAGCGATAATTCCGGCGGAACTCACGTTTCATATACATTCTCTGAAAATGGTACTTACAGTATAAATAATTCAGCTCAGACTTCCGCAGATACTGAAACAGCAGAAAATAGTGCTATTTCTGAAAATGATTCCGGAAGTCAAAAAGAAGATATGGACGAGACCGATATGAATCTTATGTGGGCGCTCGGTCTTGAAGATGAACTTGAGAAAAAAGTTGGAAAAGATAAAATAAGCAAATTCGCTGAAAAAATAAAATCAAGAGAAAATGACAGTGAAAATGAATATGTAGCGGGAGAGTATACTGACCGCTCACAAACCCGCAGTATCATTGATGCTTATAAGCGAGAGCTTTTTTATACTAAAATAAAACTCGGCGCGTCGATTATTTTTGCTCTGATTTTGCTGTTCTTTGAAAATATGTCGCTTATAAAAAGCGGCGGCGCATCTTTACATTTAAGCGGTCCTTTAGACCCTTCAGTTTATCCGGTTGTTTATATTATGGCGGATTTGCAGATTTTGCTTCTTTGCTGTTCTTTTGCTTACCGTCAGATACTAAGCGGATTCGCAAATATTTTTAAAGGCGCTCCGTCTCCGGAAAGCATTACAAGTGTTATGCTTATCTTTTCAATAGTACATTCCGCTGCGTCGGCTATACTTACGGTTCCGCCTGTTGAACCTAATGTATATAATTTCCCGGTCGCAGTATGCATTGTAATGACTTTGGTTCATACGTTATTCACGCTTAAAAGAGAGGTTTTGAGCTTTAATATTGTTTCGTCAAAACGTCCGAAATATGTCCTTAAACGTCTCAGCGCGTCAGACTCTGAACTTGAAGTCAACGCATTCTCAAATATGACCGAAGATATGCCGGACGTGCTTAAGATTGAAAAAACCGCTTTTGTTGACGGATTTTTCACACGCATGAACCGTCCGTCATCTGTAAACCGCCTTATCGCGATTTTTATTCCCGTAATTATCGCAATATCAGTACTATTTTTCTTCTTTGCATATAGAAGTACTTCAAATTTAAGCGGAGCTTTTTCAACGGCGTATATTTCAGTATTGTTCTGTTTCCCGATTTCGGTTTTCTTTACATACAGTGTACCGTTTTACAGCGCTGTAAGAAATGCTTACGAAAATGACAGCACAATTATAGGCGAAACTTCAATAGACGAATATTCGGGAGCGTCCGTAATTTCATTCGATGACCGCAATGTTTTCCCTTCATATGGCGTAAAAGTTCAAAATATAAATATTTACAGAAATTATCGTATAGACCGTGTGCTTTATTATGCGTCAAGTATTTTTAAAGCGGTAGGAGGTCCCCTTTCCGATGTTTTTGAAGTCGCTACTATGGAAATGGAACATTCCGATAATGTTACCGCAGTAAGCAGTGAACACGGCTATCTCGAAGCCCTTGTTGACGGAAAAAATATTATTCTCGGCAAGCTCTCAAGTATTCAGGCAGGTGGATTCGATATTCCCGGTGAAGTTTGGGATGAGGACAAGTATGCGGAACCTGACGTTTCCGTTATGTACATGCTCAGAGATGGAAAAATGATAGCTAAAATGTATATCAAATACATAATTGATTCCGATTTTGAATTTATCGTAAAACAGCTTGCCTCAAATGGACTCTGTGTCGGAATTAAAACTTTTGACCCTAATATTGATGAGCAGATGATTGGTAGAAAAATTAAAATAAACAAGTATCCGGTGCGAGTGCTCAGATATCGTGATGTAAACGAGCTCAGCCGCCCGACCGAACGCCAGGACAGCGGAATAGTTTCGCGTGGAACAACAAAAGCATTGCTTCAGACTGTCGGAATGTGCGACAAGGTTATTCATGTCAGACGCACAAATATGATGATAAAAATTTTGTCTCTTATCATCAGCATTGCTATTATGGTTATAATCGCAATTTCCGGAACAGTTGGCACTGTATTCAGTCTGTTTATTGCCGCATATCAGCTTATATGGCTGATTCCAATGATTATTACGTCAAAAATTTTTATATAAAATAAAAAATAAATAGTTAAGGGGGAGGAAAAATCAATCTTTCTGCGAGGTTGTTTTCATTCCCCTATAATTATATTTGCAGATTAAAGAGGTTTTTTATGAGAGATAACATATCCGGAATTTTAAAGAGCGTTCAAAAGCCGGCTCGTTATACCGGCGGAGAATTTGGGCAGATTGTCAAGGATAAGGCGAAAATTAAAGCAAGATTTGCTTTCTGCTTTCCTGATACTTATGAAATAGGTATGTCAAATTTAGGTATACGTATTTTATACGGCGTGTTAAATCAGGCGGAAGATATATGGTGCGAACGTGCATATATGCCGTGGGTTGATATGGAGGAACAGCTTGTCAAAAATAAAATTCCACTGTTCGCTCACGAAAGCGGCGATTCACTGCGTGATTTTGATTTTGTGGGATTTACGCTTCAATATGAGCTATGTTATACAAATGTATTAAAAATGCTAGAGCTTGCCGGAATACCGCTGTTTTCAGCTGAACGCGGTGAAGATATGCCCATTATAATCGGCGGAGGTCCATGCTCATACAACGCTGAACCGATTGCAGATTTTTTTGATATTTTTTCAATCGGAGAGGGCGAAGAGGCACTTCCCGAACTTATGAGACTGTATATTTCAATGAAAGAGAATGGAACTTATTCAAAAGCGTCATTTTTAAGAGAGGCGTCCCATCTTGAAGGATTTTATGTTCCGTCACTTTATGATGTCGCATATAACAATGACGGAACAATCGCATATTACAAGCCGAAATTTGATGATGTTCCCGCAAAAATTAAAAAGCGCATAATTTCTGATATGGACAAGGCATATTTTCCCGAAAAGCTGGTTATGCCGTATATCGAAACTGTTCATGACCGCATAATGCTCGAGGTTTACCGCGGATGTATCAGAGGCTGCCGTTTCTGTCAGGCGGGAATGGTATATCGTCCAGTGCGCGAAAAATCCCCCGATGTTCTCTCAAATCAAGCAAAGGTATTATATGAAAATACGGGATATAATGAAATCTCGCTTTCATCACTCAGTATAAGCGATTATTCATGCCTTACCGAACTAACCGATAATCTGCTTTCATGGACTGATGAGGCTAAAATTAATTTATCGCTCCCGTCACTCCGTGCCGACAGTTTTACAAAGGAACTTATGGATAAAATCTCAACGGTGCGTACAACAAGCCTTACTTTTGCACCCGAAGCCGGTACTCAACGTCTGCGTGACGCAATTAATAAAAATGTAACTGAAGAAGATTTGCTTAATGCGGTAAGAGTTGCTTTCTCAGCCGGAAAAAATCAGGTCAAGCTCTATTTTATGAACGGTCTGCCTACCGAAACCGATGAAGATATCGAGGGTATTGCGCTTACCGCAAAGCATGTTATTGATGAGTTTTATAGAACGCCTGACCGAAATAAATCAAAACCCGTTTCAGTTACGGTAAGTGTGGCTTGCTTTATTCCGAAACCGTTTACTCCGTTCCAATGGGAACCACAGTGTTCAATGGAGGAACTTGAGGTAAAACAAAAACATCTTAACGAAAAAATTACCGACCGCAAGATTAAGCATAATTATCATGACGCAAAAGTTTCCCGAATTGAAGCGGTATTTGCAAGAGGTGACAGACGCTTATCAGTCGCGCTTGCGGAAGCTAACCGACGTGATATGAAGTTCGATTCATGGGACGAATTTTTCAATTACGATAAGTGGCTTGAGGTATTTTCAGAATGCGGAATAGACCCCGCGTTCTATGCTAACCGTGAAATCGGAGAAGATGAAATTTTACCGTGGGATATTATTGATTGCGGCGTAACTAAAGAATTTTTACTGCGCGAACGTCACAAATCAAGAGAAAGCAAGACTACCTGCAATTGTAAGGAAGGGTGCAGTGCCTGCGGTGCTAATAATTTGGGAGGTAATTTCACATGGTGTCCGAAAACCAAAAACAAATGATAAATTCAAACACTGATAAGAAAAATAAACGTCCGGAACCGAAAAATATGAACGCTGTTTCCGGAGCTATGCCGGTGAGAATTAAATTTTCAAAAAACGGTGATTTAATCTATATTTCTCATCTTGATTTAAACCGTACAATGCAACGCATAATCATCAGAGCCGGAATTCCGATATGGTACAGTGAGGGCTTTAATCCTCAGCCAAAACTTGTATTCTCATCTCCGCTCTCAATTGGGTGCGCAAGCGACTGTGAATATATGGACATCAAACTTGTGAAAGAAATAGATTTTCAAGAAGCGCTAAAACGTCTTAATGAATGTGCTCCTGAGGGCTTAGTTTTTCATGAAATGTATGCCCAAAAATCAAAGTTTACGGAAATTGCGTTTGCGGAATATGAAATTGTAATATCTGATTCCGGCGATAGCGAAAAATCCGAGCTTGCACAAAAGATAAATGAATTATTTTCAAAGCCGGTATATTTGATGAAGCGTTCAAAAAGCGGCGAAAATGAAACCGATATCTGCCGTTTTATAAATAGAATTTCCGCAGTTTCGGAAGAAAATTTGATAAAAATATCATGCGTTCTCTGTGCGGACAGCGCAAATTATCTTAATCCTGAATACATTGTCACCGCCCTTAAAAATAAATTCGGTATTTTACACGGCGATATTATTAAGGAATGGTACACTATTACACGCAAAAATTTGCTGAAATCAGACGGCGAAACCTCTTTTATATAATTTTTATAAAATTCCTTCTATGCTCAGCTGCTCCTCGGTTTGTATCAGATGAAGGGAATAGAGCAGCATTGAACGCGCAGCTCGGTAATTAGGAGTGTCGCCGGCACCATAATATTCAATCATTTTTATAAGAATTGAATTCACGTTTTCTGCTTCTTTATTTCCTACTGTTATGCTTATGAAAAATTCATTTTCATTCCACCGCTTGACAAGATGTGCGAATTGAGGATTTTCATCATATATCAATGAACCGTCTTTCGCTTCGTTCGGAAGTTCAGAAACTATATCTATAAGTTCTTTTGTAATTTTTGAAATGTAAAATACATTTAATGTTACCGCAGATATTACTACCGCAAATACGATTAGCGAAATTATGAAAGATTTCATTTCTTACCTCGTATTTCCTTATCTCGCATTATAATATCTGTTTTGCCGCAGTCATCAACTGTCATGAGAAAAATATCACTTTTATTTTTGCCGACATCTTTTAGATATTTTTCGAGCCATTTTTCGTTTTTATTTGCCAGCCGAAGGTTTATCTGACTTACTTCTCCGTCGATTATTACGGGGTGTGCGAGTCCGTTCTCCTCTGGCTGTATTCCCATATGCTCAGGCGTAAGTGTGTTTTTCTGCGATTTTGTAAAGACGGACAGCTTGCCGTTTTCTTCGAGAATGGCATATTCTACGTCTGAGATATCGCTTATATCTTTAAGGCGAAGCTCACTTAGCAATTCGTTTATTCCAAGACGCAGGTCTTTAAGCTCATGCTGTAATAATCTGCCTTTATATATTATTATGCTTGGCGTACCCATGAAAATTTTTCTTAAAGTACTGCTTTTTAAAAGAATGAATGAAAAAATAACTTCTATACTTAAAAGCAGGCAAATCGGAATAATCGCATATGTCACTGGTATGTCTTTGTCCTGAATAGGGATTACTGCAAATTCTGATATCATTAAAGTTGTTACAAGCTCCGATAACTGAAGTTCACCTATTTGACGCTTGCCCATAAGGCGTATGGTGCCTATCAGTATAACATATAACAAAAACGTGCGTAAAAATACCGAAACCATGTTTTACCTCCGGTTATCTGATATTTGATGTAAAATCTTGATTTATTATGGGTAAATTCTGAAAATATATACTTGATATCGATATTATCAAAAAAAATCGAAAAAAAGGTGAAAAAGGTATTGACAAAGGGAGGGGTATGTGATATAATAATCAGGCACTCGATGAGAGCCGCAAACGCAAGGAAAAATCAAGATAAAATGGAAAGTATCAAAACTA
>CALWTV010000075.1 GCA_944384555.1 uncultured Clostridia bacterium
CCATGAATGATACGCCTTTACCTTTTGTGGAATTTGCTATTATAATGGTAGGCTTGCCTTTGCACTCACGTGCTGCCTTATATGCGCTTTCGATTTGGTTAAAGTCATGTGCATCTATGGTTATAACGTTCCAACCGAATGCAAGGAATTTTTCATCATGAGGAGTCGGGTTCATGACATCGGTAATTTTTCCGTCTATCTGAAGTCCGTTCAAGTCAAGGTATGCTACAAGATTGTCGAGTTTATAGTGAGCGGCAAACATAGCAGCTTCCCAAACTTCGCCTTCCTGTGTTTCACCATCTCCAAGAATAGCGTAAACGCGGTAGCTGTCATTTGAAATTTTACCCGAGAGAGCCATTCCGCAGGCAACCGAAATTCCCTGTCCGAGTGAACCTGATGACATATCTACACCGGGAGTACCTTTCATATCGGGGTGACCCTGTAAAAAGCTTCCGATATGACGGAGAGTTTTTAATTCATCAACAGAGAAATAGCCTCTGTGAGCGAGAGCGCTGTAAAGTCCGGGAGCGGTATGTCCCTTTGAAAGAACAAGACGGTCGCGGTCAGGTTTATCGGGATTAGCGGGGTCGATATTCATTTCAACAAAATAAAGATATGTAAGAACGTCTGCAATAGAGAGAGAGCCGCCGGGGTGACCTGATTTTCCGGCATATACGGAATCTATAATGCCGATACGTATATCTGTGGCAATTTTTTTAAGCTCCGTGATTTTTGCCATTTCCATGAGATATTTTCCTCCTTGAATTTGGAATGCCGATTTTTCCGATTTATAAAACGGGAAAGGCATATTTTGAAATTTATTACGAGATTAGCTCTGTTTGTATAATATACATTCCTTGTCTATTATAACTCATAAATTCTTATGTGTCAACTTAAAAAACCGTTCTAATTAAACTGCATTAAACAAAAACTATAATCAATTGACAAATTGCTATTTTCCAACCACATTATAACGTTTGAATTGACATAAGATGATTTTTATTATATAATTATTGTAGTAAATAATCATAATATAAAAAAATCAAGGAGATTGACGGCGGATTGCTCCATATTTGCCGATAAAATTTATTAAAACTGATGAAAATTGCAGAAAAAGCGGCAATAATTTCAAATGATACCGTCTACGGCGGCATGATATCTCAGCTTCTGTACCATGTTGGAATTAAAGCTGAATCTTTTAAATCTAGCATAAACAATTATAATGATTTTGATTTTCTGATATGGGACTGCTTTTCGGTTCCAGTAAATTTCGATGACTCAAACACCTTAAAAACAAACATTATTTATACCGGCTTTGACAAAGTTCCTGAGAATATACTGTATCTGCGCCGCCCGTTTGATTTTGATGATTTTTATAAGTACGTCAGCATATTTGGCTCAAGCGAAAACAATGAAAACAATATAAATGACAAGAACATACTGCAAAATAATGATATCATTCAAAATGATGAAAAATATATACTGAGTGATGATGAAAAGACCGTATCACTAAACGGAATTTCAGTTGAGCTAACCCAAAAGGAATATGCGCTTTTCAAATTACTGATTGAAAACGCCCCCAATCCCGTAAGCCGAGCGGAAATATCCCAAAAAATTTGGAATGATAAAAATACTAATATTTCAGATGTTTATATATACTATCTTCGTTCTAAACTTGAGCTAGCATTTGGATTTCGTGTAATCAAAACTGTACGCGGCATTGGATATTCACTCATTCTATAAGATTTATCTCTTTTATTTGAATTTAAAATTCTGAAAGGCATTATATAAATGGATACAAATAAAATATTAATAAAAGATGCAAGAATAGCAAATCTTAATGAAAAAAATTCCTCCATATGCGATATATTTATAAGTCATGGAATAATTGCCGGAATAGCTCCTTCATCAAAAAAAGCATTTGAAGCTGAAGAGTATGATTCTGAAGTGATAGACGCATATGGAAATTATGTACTTCCCGCTTTTGTTGATATGCACACTCATCTGCGCGACCCCGGATTTGATTACAAAGAAGATATAATAACCGGAACAAATGCAGCTATGCTCGGCGGATTCGGTGCAGTATTAAGTATGCCGAATACTGCTCCCGTAACTGATTCTCCTGATACTGTAAAATATACAATAGAAAAGGCTCGCAATGCCGGATATTGTACTGTATATCCCACTGCTGCCATTACAAAAAATCAAAAAAGTGAGGAGCTTGTGGATTTTGATGCGCTTACCGAAGCTGGAGCTGTTGCTTTCACTGATGACGGACGTCCGGTTACTGATGCCGGACTTATGCGGGAAGCTATGAAAATCTGCGCTGCTCGTGATTACCTTATAATAAGCCATTCAGAAGAGCTGTCTCTCACTGGAAAGGGCGTAATAAACGAAGGCAAAATCTCAAAAATGCTCGGTGTCGCCGGCATTCCTAATTCAAGCGAAGATGTTGCTGTTGCACGTGAAATTGTACTTGCAGAGGAAACCGGCTGCCGGCTTCATATAGCCCATGTCAGCACAAAAGGAGCAGTTCAGTTAATCCGAGAGGCAAAAAAAAGAGGAGTAAGAGTGACGGCTGAAACCTGCCCTCATTACTTTGTACTTTCAGATGAAGATGTGGTTTTCTATGGAGTAAATGCAAAAATGAAACCGCCGCTCCGTACAAAAAATGATGTAAATGCCGTTATCCGAGGGTTTTCCGACGGAACAATTGACTGCATTTCCACAGACCATGCACCTCATTCTTCCGCTGATAAGGGAAAAAATCTTGCTGATGGTGCATTCGGCATAATCGGACTGCAAACCGCTTTCGCGCTATCATACACATACCTTGTTTTAGGCGGTTATATAGATATTTATCGTTTGATTGAGCTTATGAGCTTTTCACCTGCTAAAATTGCTCGAATTGATAAATTCGGTCACGGCGCACTTAAAATCGGAGGCAGAGCCGATTTAGTAATCTCTGACTGTGAAAGCGAGTTTACATTTAATGAAAATTATATTGTAAGCAAATCTAAAAATTCTCCGTTTATCGGAATGAATATGACTGGAAGAATTGACGCGGTAATTCACGGCGGAAATATAAAATATAAAAGATAATTTACCATAAAAACGGAGGGATTTTTATGACACCAATGAGAAGGCGCGACAGGGAAATCACTGATTTTGATGATATACTGGCGATTGTTGACAAATGTAAAATTATGAGAATTGCTATGATTGATGAAAATGGTGTCCCGTATATCGTACCGCTGAATTTTGGATATATAGTAAGCGGAGATGGAAACAACAAAAAAATAAATTTTTATTTTCACAGTGCAAAGAACGGACGCAAAATCGATATTTTGAAAAATAACGGATATGTTTGCTTTGAGATGGACTGTGACCATAAACTGATTGAGGCGGAATTTCCGTGCGCTTACAGTTTTATGTACAAAAGTATTATCGGATATGGCAATGTGCGCAGGCTTGAGGATTTAGAAGAACGCAAAGCCGCTCTGAACAGCATTATGAAAAATCAATCTGGTCATGAATTTCAATTCGAAGAAAAGCATCTTAACGCAGTCGCATTATTTGAAATTGAAACTGAAAGTCTCAGCGGAAAAGCAAGACTAAAAAAATAATTTATCTAATAAAAAATCTGTACAAATAAAGAGGTAGTTTCAGATGTCATTTGAACTTTTAAGCTCACTTATAGAAAAAAAAGATAATCGTACCGTAATGGGACTTGACCCCGTTTTAAGTTACGTACCCGAATTTATGCTAAATGATGCCCGTGACAATTACGGAGATACACTTGAAGCAGCAGGCGCGGCAATTACCCGTTTCTGTATGGGACTTATTGACTGTGCCGCTGATTATGTAGCTGCAGTAAAACCTCAGTCTGCTTTCTTTGAACAATACGGTATTCAGGGACATATTGCGCTCGAACGTGTTATAGCTTACGCAAAAAAAGCGGGACTTTATGTGATTTTAGACGCCAAAAGAGGCGACATCGGAACAACCGCCGAAGCTTACGCGAATGCTGGAATCGGTATGACTAAAATTTTTGAAAATGAAGTGCGCGCATGTGAAGCAGACTGCATTACGGTAAATCCCTATCTCGGAATTGATGGCGTAAAACCTTTTATTGATACCGCGGTAAAGTATGATAAAGCGCTGTTTTCTCTCGTAAAGACTTCAAATCCGTCCGGAAAAGAATTTCAAGATATAATTTCAGACGGTGAGCCGGTATATATCCATGTTGCGGACAAAGTTGCTGCATGGGGGGAACCTTATATCGGAAGCGACGGATATACTCCCGTGGGTGCAGTTGTAGGCGCAACTTATCCCGAACAGCTTGCACTTCTCAGAAAAAGACTGCCTCATACATTCCTGCTTATTCCCGGATACGGCGCTCAGGGCGGTGCGGCTGACGATGTGGCAGTTGGATTTGACAAAAACGGCGGCGGAGCTATTGTAAATTCTTCAAGAGCTTTAATGTGTGCATATAAAAAAGCCGGCGATACCAGCGGTGAAAATTACAAAAAACATACAGTTGACGCGGTAATCGAAATGCGTGACGCAATCAACAGTGCGATAAAGGCAAGAAGCTAAAATTTATCTGCATAAATTTAATGAAAGGCTTTAATTTAAATGAAATATAAAATTTTATCAAATACCCCTCTGCGTGAAGGGCTTGAACTTTTTGATATGCGTGTATGCGCTCCCGATTTCAACGCACTTCCCGGGCAAATTGCGCATTTTCTGTGCGGTGAGGGCACTACTCTGCGTCGCCCTCTCAGTGTATGCGATTGTTACAGTCAATCTGGAATGCAAATTGCGCGGTTTTGCTATGAAGTAAGAGGTAAGGGGACAAAATGGATCTCCGAACGCATTGCCGGTGAAGAAGTCGATATTTTAGGTCCGCTCGGTCACGGATTTGAAACCGTTGACGGTGCGAAAGCGGTTCTTGTGGGCGGCGGAATTGGAATTTATCCGCTTATGTCACTATCGAGGATATACGGCAAAAATGCTGTCGCATTGCTCGGATTCCGTGACGCTGCTCACATAAATCTGACTGAAGATTTTGAAGCATACGGCACTGAAGCGCGCGTAATTACCGATGACGGTTCAAGCGGCAGACAAGGTTTTGTTACCGTATTGCTTGACGAAGCGCTGAAATCCGGCGGATATGATATTATTTACGTATGCGGTCCTAAACCAATGATGGCGGCAGTATCAAAAATCGCGGAAAAATACGGAGTTAGATGTCAGGTTAGCATGGAAGAACATATGGCGTGCGGTGTTGGAGCTTGTCTTGGCTGTGTATGTCAAACAATGCTTGCGGACGGAAATCACGGATATAAGCGTGTATGCGTTGACGGTCCTGTGTTTGAAAGCTCTGAAATAATCTGGGAGGCGGCGAAATAATGGAACAAAAAAATCTTGATTTATCAGTAAATTTTGCCGGAGTTACGCTCAAAAATCCTGTTACTACTGTATCGGGAACGTGCGGTACAGGCAAGGAGTACGCGAATTTTTATTCTCCCGAACAGCTCGGCGCAATTTCAGTTAAGGGTATGACGCTTGAACCCAGAGATGGAAATATGCCATGTCGAATTGCTGAAACTCCTGCCGGTATGCTAAATTCAATCGGTCTGCAAAATCCCGGTGTTCATGCCTTTATAAAAAATGAACTGCCTAGGCTTGAAAAATGTGGTGCGGTAGTAATCGCAAATGTTGCCGGAAATACGGAAGAGGATTACTGCAAAATCGCAGAAGTCATTTCCGAAACAAGTGTTGCTTTTCTTGAGATGAATATATCATGTCCGAATGTAAATCATGGGGGTGCGGCTTTCGGAACAGACGCTGCAACAATCGAGCGTCTTACTAAAAATGTCAAGGCTCACTGTTCAAAGCCTGTTATCGTAAAATTATCGCCTAATGTTACTTCGATTACGGATATGGCAAAAGCGGCGGAAAGTGGCGGAGCTGACGCGATAAGTCTTATCAACACCCTACTCGGAATGAGAATTGATATAAAAACAAAACGTCCAGTACTCCACAGAAATGTCGGCGGTTTTTCCGGTCCGGCTGTATTTCCTGTCGCTTTGAGAATGGTATGGCAGGTCAGAAATGCTGTTTCACTTCCTATTCTCGGAATAGGCGGAATTTCAAATGCCGATGACGCAATTGAAATGATGATGGCAGGTGCTGATATCATCGGAGTAGGTACTGCTATGTTCGCAAATCCAATGGCTCCAATCGAGATAATTGACGGTATCAAGCAGTATATGATTAAAAATGGAATTGAACGTGTTACCGATATCACAAATTCAGTTATTCCTTGGGAAAATTAAAAATATATAAATACAGTTGTTAATTTTCGGGGAAAACTTTTTTGAAAAAAAGCTTTTCCCCGAACCCTTTTCAAAAAACTTTTTAAAATAATTTTTCAATCACAAATAAAGAGGTCAAAAATGGAAAACAGAATTAATTACGAAAGCCCTTTTTCAACTAGATATTCTTCAAAAGAGATGCAGTATCTTTTTTCCCACGACAACAAGTTCAAAACATGGCGCAAATTATGGATAGCGCTTGCCGAAGCCGAACAGTTTGCCGGTCTTGACATCTCAAATGAGCAGATTGCGGAATTAAAAGCTCATGCAGATGATATTGACTATGAAGCCGCTGACGCATATGAGGCGAAACTGCGTCATGATGTAATGGCTCACATAAGCGCATACGGCGATCAGTGCCCAAATGCAAAACCGATTATTCATCTCGGGGCGACTTCATGCTATGTTGGGGACAATACCGATGTAATAATCATGCGTGACGCACTCGCACTTATACGCGGAAAATTGGTTCATGTTATGAAAAATTTGCGTGATTTTTCTATGGAATACCGCAGTATGCCCGCACTCGGATACACTCATCTTCAACCTGCACAACTTACCACTGTTGGAAAACGCGCATCTCTTTGGCTTTATGAGCTTCTGCTTGATTTAAATGACCTCGATTATGTAAAAAATTCTCTTGTAATGCTCGGCTCAAAAGGCACAACCGGCACACAGGCAAGCTTTCTTGAGCTATTTGACGGTGACGGCAAAAAAGCCGATGAAGTTGAAAAATATATTGCCGAAAAGTTTGGTTTTTCCGCATGTGTACCCGTTTCGGGACAGACTTATTCGAGAAAGCATGACAGCCGTGTAATAAATGTATTAGCCGGAATCGCTCAAAGTGCGTATAAATTCGCAAACGATATGCGTATTCTTCAATCATTCAAGGAAATGGAGGAGCCGTTT
>CALWTV010000076.1 GCA_944384555.1 uncultured Clostridia bacterium
CGGAAATAAGAAATAATGACGCTAAAAATGCAAATTAACTGTAATTAATAAACAATAAAATAAAGAAAACGAACATATGTCGAAATTTAGGGCGATATGTTCGTTTTTTTATATCAGATATTAAAATTGCAATTTTAACTCCGGCAAATATTTTTAATAGTATTCATAGAGTAAACAACATCAGAGTACTTGTTAAATGAACCAAAACTTATGCGTACAGCTCCGCTGTCTCCGGTGCCAAGCATATCATGAGCCAAAGGAGAACAGTGAAAGCCGCTTCTTACACAAATTCTGGCGTTATTGAGTAATTTTGCCGTAGTTTCTGAATCTTTTCCCTCAATGTTAAACATAAAAGTTCCGGATTGTTCTCCGGCGAGATATAACTTTATATTATCCATATTTTTGAGAGAATTTATCATTTCGAGTGCGAGGTTTTTTTCATGTTCATGTATATTTTGAATTCCTGTTTTCTTAATCCAGTTTATGCCTTCAAGAAGTCCGACGATGTTAGGCACGGCAAGAGTACCGGCTTCATAGCGTTCAGGATAGAAATCAGGCATATAAATATCACGCGAATTAATTCCGTTTCCACCTTCAATTACGGTATCACCAACACGATTTTTATTTGTGAAAGCATGATTAAAGGAATTTGTTTCATCGTTTTGGTCAGATGTTCGGAAAATAATCATAGCACAGCCTTGAGGAGCATAAAGTCCCTTATGCCCCGGAACACACAGCGCATCTATTTTCATTTTTTCGATATCTATATCAAAAATTCCTGCACTCTGAGCACCGTCAACTATGAAATAAATTCCATATTTATCGCATAGTTCGCCTATTTCGGATATCGGATTTACTGCTCCGCATACATTTGAGGCATGGGTACAAGCGATAATAGAAGTATTTCTGCGGATTTTTGATTTAATATCAAATAACACAGAATCGGTATCATCAGACCATTTAAAAATGTCATACGTGATGATACCGCGCCGTGCAAGTTCTGCAACGGGACGATATATGCTGTTATGCTCAATATTGCTTATAATAATGTGGTCACCGTATTTGACGCGGCTTTTTAAAGCGATATTAAGTGCGTATGTTGTATTGTAGGTAAACACAACATTTTCCGGTTTATCAGTTCCGAATAAATCAGCCGCCGCACATCTGCACTCAAATATTTTTTCAGCTGATTTTACCGACATAGAATGCGAACTTCTTCCTGGGTTTCCGCAGTATTCCAGCATACATCTTGAGGTTTCTGAAATAACCTCGCGCGGCTTCGGAAAAGTAGTAGCCGCATTATCAAGATAAATTAACTGCATATAATCACCTGTGAAATTAATTATTCATAAAATATATTTGAGACGCAGAAGCTTATCGCTCTCCTATAATATCGCCGTAATTAATTCCTTTTTCAGAAAAAACTTTATTTAAATCATCGAGTCTGCCGCAGTCAAATTTTACTCCGTAAGAACAGCCTCGTTTGGTGAGTTGAGGGTCAATTTTTACAATTTCACAATTTATTTTTTTTGCTGAAAGAGCTTTTTCGGCTTTCATAGCGTATGTCATGGATTTCATTGTAGCGATACACGTCATTTTAAAAAATTCCTCCTCCTGAATTTACTTTGTCTAAATACATTTTATGCGAGATATGTAATATAAGTGATTGATTGGATTTTAAGCGGCAAATCCGCATAAACGCATAAATAAAAAGGATTAAAAATGCGGCTTAATAAAAAGTACATTTTTAATCCTCGAATTTAATTTTTGATTTTAATCGATATATTCGCGTACCCGAAGTTCAGCTCCGATTTTATCTGAAATAGCTTTGCATTTTTCGATATCGGAATAGGGTATTGTGGTACGTACCACCGATAAAATTACCTGCGGAACATAATTTACAAGCTCTGAGGCAAATTTAATCATTCCATCGAAAGCCTCCTCACCGAATTCCGAGCGGCATATTTCCTGATATTTTGCTCGGTCTGCGGCGTTAAGGCTGATTGAAACAGTATCAAACAGTCCTTTGAATTCTGGAGGTGTGTTTCTTCCTGCGATAAGTGATGCGTGACCGTTTGTGTTTAGGCGAATTTTCGTTTTTGTATTTTCGCGCAGCCATCTGCATACAGAGAGCATATCGTCAAGACGGCAGGTAGGTTCTCCATAACCGCAAAATACGATTTCATCATATTCATCTAAGTTATATTTTTTAAGTTCATTAATTACTTCGCTGTATTCGGGTTCACGCTCAAGCCATAAGCTTCCGCTTTCAAAAATTTGGTCATCATGTTCGCGAACACAAAATACGCAGCGATTAGTACAGCGATTGGTCAAGTTAATGTATATTGATTTTTGATTTGTGTATACTATTACCATTTTATCTCCGAGTTAAAACAATAGGTTAAAAATTAAAGGGAAAGGTTAAAGAGTGTTTTCGCATTATTTAAAGTGAGGTTTGCGGTTTCATCTATTGAAATGCCGAGAGTATCCGCAAGAGCCTGAGCGGTATAAACTAAATATCCGGAATAATTTATTTTTCCTCGATTGGGGACAGGCGCAAGATATGGGCAGTCGGTTTCAATTAAGATACGGTCATGTGGAACGATTTTTGCGGCTTCTTTAACTTTAGCGGCATTTTTATAGGAAATTACTCCGGAAAAAGATATATACCACCCCAGTTTAACAAGCTGTTTTGCCATTTCTGCACTTCCGCTGAAACTGTGCATTACTCCTTTTACCTTTGGATATTTTGAAATAATATCCATGCAGTCGCCGTGAGCTTCGCGGTCATGAATTATTACCGGTGCGTCAAGTTCTTCGGCAAGTCTCATCTGAGCTTCAAAAAATTGAATCTGACGTGGCTTGTCTGTGTCTTCATAATGATAATCAAGTCCTATTTCACCGACAGCGACTGCCTTTTTATTTGATAAATATAGATTTTTTATTCGCTGTATTTCAAAATCAAGTTCAGAGCAAAATCTCGAATCCGATGGATGAATACCGACAGCGGCATAAAATTCCGGATATTTTTCTGCGAATTGGATTGATTTTAAAGAATTTTCGTAATTAGTACCGGCATTGATAAAACCGACTACTCCGGATTTGATTGCGTCAGAGATTGCTTTTTCCGAGCCGCCCTCGTATTCGCTTTCAAAACGAGAATCATCATAATGCGCATGGGAATCGAAAAAATTCATCTTATTCTCTCTCCGA
>CALWTV010000077.1 GCA_944384555.1 uncultured Clostridia bacterium
CGCTCTTTAAAGAGTCAAAGAGTATAACGGTTTATATCATGTACTTCATGGGGCTATTTCGCCTATGAAAGGAATTTCACCAGACAAATTAAAAATTAAAGAGCTTATGGAACGTCTCGGAGAAAACAGCGAGGTAAAGGAAATTATTCTCGCTACAAACCCAACGGTTGAAGGCGAAGCTACTGCGATGTACCTTTCAAAATTACTGAAACCGCTTGGAGTAACTGTCACAAGAATCGCAAACGGTGTTCCTGTTGGCGGAGACCTCGAATATGCCGACGAAATTACCTTATACCGCGCCATAGAAGGCAGACGCGATTTATAATATTATAATAATTTCGGAATCGTTATTTCAAGAACATTCTGAATATATACAGAAAATCCCGTTCTTTACTGAAAGGTATTGAACGGGATATACTTTTTATTACATAATTTAACCGTTTTTACTTGACAAATTTAATATTTTACATCATAATTATAATATGTGTATTTAGAATATTTTGATATATCGGATTAAAGGAGAAAATTTTATGTTTATATCAAATGAAATTGAAAAAAAATATAATGAGAGATTAAATAGATATGTTATCGCAGAAAATGGAGGTATGCCTGACCGTATACCGATAAGGCTATTTTTACAGGAAGCTGCTGCTAAATTTGCCGGTTACAACAACCAACAAGTAGGCTGTGACTATAATCTTGCATTTGAGGCAACCCGCAAAGCCGCTGAATATCTCAATACAGATGCGGTTATGCTAAACGCTATATGGTCAAATTACGGTGTTGGAAAGTCAGTAGGACTTAAATATTTCCATGTTCCCGGAGTTGATACCGATATAAACAGTGTACTTCAATACAGTGAACCTGACTGCGAAGAAGATATGTTTCTCCATGGTGATGAGTATGATGAGTTTATTTCTGATCCTACCGCATTTCTGCTTACAAAATGGCTTTCGCGTGCCTCATCAAGACTTTGCCACCCCAATGAAAAAGTTACGATTGACCATAATACCGCACTTATTTCCGGAGCTATGGCATATGCAAACTATATGAATGCTTTTGAACCCGCAGCGGCTAAATTAAAATTTGAAAGCGGTATTGTATCCGCAAACTCTGGAATGATAAAAGCACCATTTGATATTTTAGCGGACAAGTTCAGAGGATATGTTGATTTATCAATTGACTGTATAGAACGTCCCGAAGTAGTATACCGCGCGTGCGAAGCATTAATGCCGCATATAGTAGCTAATGCAATCGCCGGTGCTGACCCCGATAAAAATGTGCCTATAACACTTTGGGCTCACCGTGGCTGTATCCCGTTTGTAAGCATGGAAACATTTGAAAATATTTATTTTGCAACCTTAAAGCCTGTACTTGAGGAAATTACCTCAAAGGGATATCAGGTTTTATTCTATGGTGAAGGCAACTGGGAAGCGCATTATGACGCATTGCTTACACTTCCGGAAAACACACTCATATATCATCTTGATAAAGGTGACCCTGCAAACGCAGTCAAATTAAAAGATAAATTCGCAATAAGCGGCGGTGTAAACTACGATATACTCGCTCGCGGAACAGAAGAAGATGTAAAAAATCATCTTGAAAAACTATTTAAACTGCTTGCGGTCGATGGTGGATATATTCTTGACGCTTCCGCGCTCATGCTTAGTGATATAAATATAAATAATGTAAAAGCGGCAGTAGATTACACTATGGAACATGGCGTATATTCAAGAGGTCATAACAGCACCGGAAAAGAAGTAACACCCCGCAAAAAACAGTATTTTGATGCACCGTCTGTAAATGATTTGATTCCTAAAAATGATGCTCGTCCGCCTATGGTATGCCGCTCATGGGAAGAAGAAAGCAAGTCATACCGTAATTTATGCGGAGATGTTGAACTTGTAAAAAAATCTTGGCAGGCTGTCGATTCCATGGCTTATAATTATGTTTGGACTACGGTTCTGTGGTAAATTGAATTTTAAAAACTAAAATCTCAGGAATGGAACCCATCTTAAAACACCATTCCTGAGAATTTTAAGAAGTGAGGTAATGTATGGTTAAAATAACAGACGTAATACCGTCATCCCGCGCAGACAAAGCGGGAATCTGTGTCGGTGATACGCTGATTTCTGTAAACTCTCACGAAATAAAAGATGTACTGGACTATCGCTTTTATCTCGCCGAAAAAGAAGTAACTCTGCTTTTAAAACGCGGCGATAATAAATTTGAGATTAAAATAAAAAAATCAATATATGACGATATCGGGCTTGAATTTGAGACGCCGCTCATGGATAAAAAGCACCGCTGTGAAAACGGCTGTATTTTTTGTTTTATAGACCAGCTCCCGAAAGGAATGCGTGAGAGCCTTTATTTCAAAGATGATGACTCCAGACTGTCATTTTTGCATGGGAACTATATAACGCTGACAAATTTAAGCGAAAACGATATAAACAGAATTATAGAAATGCATATTTCTCCGGTAAATATATCTGTACACACTACAAATCCGGGACTGCGGCGCTCAATGATGAAAAATAAGCGCGCTGGCGAGGTGCTTTCATATCTGCAAAAATTATCTGACGGCGGCTGTGAGCTCCACTGTCAAATTGTTTTGTGTAAAGGAATAAACGATAAAGCAGAGCTTGACCGCACTATGAACGACTTGATTAAATATTATCCCGCAATGCAAAGTACATCAGTTGTTCCCGCAGGTTTGACCGCATTTCGTGACGGATTATACCCTCTTGAACCGTTTTCTCCTTCTGAATGTGCCGAAGTAATCAAACAGGTGGAAGATTTTGCAGAAATGTGCCGGATAAAATTCGGTCAGCGGCTTTTCTTCTGTGCTGACGAGTTTTACGTAAAAGCAGAAATACCGCTTCACGATGACGATTATTATGAAGAATATACCCAAATTGAAAACGGTGTCGGAATGCTTACAGCATTTGAAACCGAGGCAATTTCTGAACTCGAAAATTTAAGCGATGATGAAATCCGCACAAAACGTGAAATTTCCGTTGCGACTGGTGAGGCTTCTTATGAATTTATTAGTTCACTTGTTGCAAAAATCACAAGCATATGCTATAATTTAAAATGCAATGTATACAAAATCAAAAATGAATTTTTCGGTGGCGAAGTTACAGTATCTGGACTCATAACCGGAATTGATTTGAAAAAACAGCTCTCCGGAAAAGAACTGGGACAGTGTTTATATTTTTCACGTTCCATGTTACGGAGTGAAGGCGATTTATTTTTATGCGGTATGTCACCTGAGGAACTGTCTGAATCACTTGGAGTTGAAGTTTCATCTGTGGAAAACAACGGTTCTGATTTTGTACTTGCTTTGCTAGGTATTTCCTGAAACTTAAATTATGCATTATGAATTATGAATTGAGGTTATATAGATGTCAAAACCCGTAATAGCAATTGTAGGACGCCCAAATGTGGGCAAAAGCACTCTTTTTAATAAATTGATAGGCGAACGCCGCTCTATCGTTGAAGATATACCATCAGTTACACGCGACAGAATATACGGTGAAACTGAATGGCGCGGACGTAAACTTATTGTAATCGATACCGGCGGAATTGAACCTAAAACAGATAACTTTATTCTGCAAAAAATGCGTGACCAGGCTGAAATCGCGATAAAAACCGCTGATGTAATTATATTTATGTGCGATATAAGAGCCGGTCTTGTTGCCGATGACCGAGATATCGCAATAATGCTGAAAAAAAGCGGTAAACCGGTAGTTTTATGCATAAACAAAGCCGACAGAATCGGTGATGTTCCTTCTGAATATTATGAATTTTACGAACTCGGCTTTGAAACAGACCCTATCGCAGTATCTTCCCTTCACGGAAGCGGCAGCGGAGATTTGCTTGACGCAGTCTTAGATGCCTTGCCTCCTGAAGCTGATGATGAAAGTGATGAAGATGATGACGCAATAAACGTAGCGATTATCGGTAAGCCAAATGCCGGAAAATCATCTTTAATAAATAAAATTACTGGAACCGAACGTCTTATAGTATCGGATATCCCAGGCACAACAAGAGACGCAGTCGATACTAGATTTGAAAATGAATACGGTGTATACAATCTGATTGATACCGCAGGAATAAGACGTCAGTCCAAAGTTGACGAGCGCATTGAAAAATTCAGTGTGCTTCGCGCACATATGGCAGTTGAACGCGCAAATGTGTGTATTTTGGTAATTGACGCCGAAAAAGGTATAACGGAACAAGATGAGAAAATCGCCGGAATCGCTCATGAAGCCGGCAAAGCGACAATTATAGCCGTTAACAAATGGGATTTAATCGATAAGGATAATGACACGGTAAACAAATTTACAAATGATATATACACTGCCCTCTCATATATGACATATGCTCCGATAGTTTTCATCTCCGCACTTACAGGACAGCGCATTTCAAAATTATTTGAATTTATAAATTATGTGCATAATCAAACCACAATGAGAATATCTACCGGTATGCTCAATGATGTTTTAAATGACGCAATGACCAGAGTACAGCCACCGTCAGATAAAGGCAGAAGACTTAAAATATATTACATGACCCAAAGCTCCGTCGCTCCTCCTACGTTTGTATTATTCTGTAATGATGCTGAGCTGTTTCATTTCAGTTATAGAAGATATATTGAAAATTGTTTGCGTGATACATTTGGATTTAAAGGTACGCCTATTAGATTAATAATACGTCAGCGCAACGACGATGAAAATGAAAAATAAACAAAAATACAAACTGGAGATAGATTTTGATTGGAGTTGAATTTAATTGACGTACACCGAAGTAATGTATAAAGGTTTTCTCGGGATTTATCTCGAAAAAGCGGGGCTTAGTGCGTTTCCATTCTTTGCACTTATGATACTGGGATATATTGTTTCGATAGTAGTGCCATATTTACTGGGTTCGCTTAATTTCGGAGTTATACTTTCAAAAAAGTTATATAATGACGATATACGAAAATACGGAAGCGGAAACGCCGGCATGACGAATATGCTGAGAGTTTACGGAAAAAAAGCCGCTGCACTTACACTGCTTGGTGACGCTCTCAAAACTTTTGTATCTGTAATGATAGGACGATTAATTATGGGCGAAATGCTCGCTTATGTTGCAGGACTTATGTGTATAATCGGTCATGTATATCCTATATATTACAAATTCAAAGGCGGAAAAGGCGTTGTTGCAACCGCTATGATGGTTCTTATGCTGAATCCTAAAGTCTTCGCTATTCTATTTGTGATATTCTTAATAATCGTAATCGGCACAAAGTATATATCTCTGGGTTCGGTCATGTGCATGTTGATTTATCCCCTTGTGCTCAATCGAATTGAGGGTCCGTCATTTTCAAATATTATTGCAATTTTGATTGCCATATTTGTAATATATCTGCACCGTTCAAATATAAAACGTCTGCTCAATGGCACTGAGTCAAAAGTATCATTATTTAAAAAGAAAGATAAAAATAAATCCGAATCCGAAGAAGCTAGCGACGATGATTCAGAAAACAATGAAAAAGGCAGTGGTGATAAAAAGTGAATGAAATAAAAGAATTTGCTGAAATTACAGCCCGTACCGCAGATAAAAATTTACTGAAGAAAGTTGTTTTTTCAAAAGCCGCCGATAAGGACATAATAAAATCAGTCGGCATGATTAAAATTATCGGAAATAAAAAAATGATGCAGATTGAAAGCTTTTTCACGGACGGAAAAGCGCGTCATTTTAATATCCCAATTGAAAAAATATCTGAGTCTATTCAGAGTATTTCCGGTGGATATATGCAGGTAAATCTGATTTCTTCCATTGGCGACTGCGAACTCAAAATATCAAAAAACGGCAAAATCACACTGCTCGGCGGAATTAAGCTTCAAAAAAACTTGACAGCGCAATTGATTTAAGCCAAAAAGAAATTATTCCTGAATCGCATGACCGCGAAAAAAAATATATTCTTTCCGGAGATGAACCGTTTTTAAAAGGACTTGGCATAAGTGCTGAAAATGGACGTATTCATGATAAATGCAAGCCTAAATTCCGTCAGATAAATCGTTTTTTAGAGCATATAAGAGATATTGAATCATACCTTCCGGATTCAGGAGAACTAGTAATATGTGACTTATGCTGCGGAAAAAGTTACCTCAGTTTTGCGGTGTATTATTATTTCACTCAAATTCGCGGCAGACAGGTAAATATGACCGGTGTTGATTTAAAAGCCGATGTTATTGAATATTGTTCCTTTCTCGCAGGTATATTGAACTTTGATGGTCTGAAGTTTATTTCTGCAAATATAAATACTTACGAGCCTGATAAAATGCCACATCTTGTTCTATCACTTCATGCCTGCGATACCGCTACGGATATAGTTCTTAATGCCGCAATAAGATGGAACACTCCTGTGATTTTATCAACTCCCTGTTGTCATCATGAGCTAAATCACACGATAAACTGTCCGCCGCTTGAATTTATTACAAAACATTCAATGCTGCGTCAAAAGTTGTGCGAAGCCGCCACAGATGCGCTCCGGCTCGCAAATCTTGAAGCGAACGGATATGATACCGCCGCTCTTGAATTAATAGACCCG
>CALWTV010000078.1 GCA_944384555.1 uncultured Clostridia bacterium
ATTACACAAAATCTTTAATTTTTTGAATACACTCATAAATAATTCAATTCTGAAAAATAATTAAAAATAAGGAATTTTATAAAAATGAACTACATTAGCACAAGAGATACAAACTCTGAAAAATACCGCGTTTCCTCGGCTCAAGCGATTAAAATGGGACTCGCTCCCGACGGCGGTTTATTTATGCCCGAGGAAATACCAACTCTCTCAAGTAACGACATCGAAAAATTACGTGCCCTTCCCTACAATGAACGTGCCGCTCAAATCATGAGCATGTTTTTAACTGACTATTCCTATGACGAACTTTTAGCCGACTGCTCCGCCGCATACAGTGAAGAGCGTTTTCCCGGAGGTGCAGCTCCACTTAGATTTATTGGAAACGGCACTTATTCCCTTGAATTATGGCATGGTCCTACATGTGCTTTCAAGGATATGGCATTGCAGCTTATGCCTCGCCTTCTCTCACGTGCGCTTGTCAAAACCGGTGAAAAACGCACTGCTCAGATTCTTGTTGCAACGTCAGGCGATACCGGAAAAGCCGCTCTCGAAGGTTACCGTGATATTAATCAAATCCGTATATTAGTTTTCTATCCTGAAGACGGAGTAAGCGCAATTCAGAAACTTCAAATGACTACGCAGGAAGGCTCAAACGTGCGTGTATGCGCGATAAAGGGTAATTTTGACGATGCTCAGAACGGTGTAAAACGTATATTTGCCGATGCTGAAATAGCTGACAAATTAAATGACTCTAACACATTCTTATCAAGCGCAAATTCAATTAACTGGGGTAGACTCGCTCCTCAAATCGTTTACTACATTTCGGCATACTGCGATCTTGTAAACCGCGGTGATATATTTATCGGCGAGAAAATTAATGTATGTGTGCCTACCGGAAACTTTGGAAATATTTTTGCCGCCTATATAGCACGCAAAATGGGACTTCCAATAAAAAAATTAATCTGCGCCTCAAACATGAATAATGTCTTAACCGATTTCATTGAAACAGGTATTTATGATAGAAACCGTGTTTTCCATAAAACAATGTCCCCATCTATGGATATTTTAATTTCAAGTAACCTTGAACGTCTTATTTTCCTTATTGCAGGTGCGGAAAAAACTGCTGCATATATGAAACAGCTTTCAGAAAAAGGTAAGTATCAGGTTGACAGCGATATCCTTGCTGAAATTAAGGATGTTTTCTGTGGTTATTACTGCTCCGAAGAGAACACTGCCGACATAATCCGCAGATACTTTAATGATGGTTATCTGTCTGATACCCATACCGCCGTAGGTTTATTCAGTGCTGATAAATACAAAAAAGAAACCGGCGATCAAGCTAAACTTGTCGTAGCTTCAACCGCCAGTCCATACAAATTCGCCGCTGATGTATGCCGCTCAATTGATGGCGGTGCGCATAACGACGATATTGCCGCGCAAAAAGAATTATTCCAAATTTCTAAAATGCCTGTCCCTGCTCCGCTCAGTCGTGTTCTCTCTCTACCCATTCGTTTTACTCAGTCAGTTAACCCGAACGATATGGCTGATGTAGTTTTAGACTGCGCAAAATAATAATAATTTACTGTATATTCATTTCACGCGGCTTGAATGTAGCGCATACAGTATCAGCACAGGCTTTGGCGTAACTCGGACCTATTGCGATTGTCTTTGCCGTACAAAAGCTATCGCCGTCATGATAGGCACAGTTTCTCACATCGCATTTTATTCCGCGGATATGCTTCGGTAACTTCGCTTTCTGTGCGTCTATTACAAATTCACTCGTGTCAAATAATCCCATTTATCTTCTCCCTTTCAATTTTTTGATACATTTATATTTTTATCATCTATACTCATATTTATACAAATTAAAATTTTAAATTTTAAATCGGTATCTTTATTTATTACGGAGAAAGGATTGATTATAGCTATGTCCGTCTTCGCAATTGCGGATTTGCATCTCTCACACACAGTCAACAAACCCATGGATATATTTGGTTCTCGTTGGAATGGTTATACTGAAAAAATAGAAAAACGTTGGCGTGCTGTTGTATCTGATGACGATACAGTAATTATTCCTGGTGATATATCATGGGCTATGAAAATCGATGAAGCATTAGAGGACTTTAAATTCATAGACTCACTGCCAGGACGTAAATTAATCGGCAAAGGAAATCACGATTACTGGTGGTCTACAATGTCTAAACTTAATGCTTTCATTTCGGAAAATAACATAAAAACAATTGATTTTTTATACAATAATGCTTTTATAGTGGAAGATTATATTGTTACGGGTACAAGAGGCTGGTATGTTGAAGAAAAATTCCAAAATACTCAAAACGATACCGACTATTCAAAAATTGTAGCAAGAGAAGCTATGCGTCTTGAGCTTGGACTCGAACAGGCGATAAAATTAAAATCAAATTCTACTGATTTTAACCGTAGTATACTCGTATTTCTGCATTTTCCCCCAGTGTTCGGTGATTTCGTATGTGATGAACTGATTCAGACACTACTAAAGTATAATATTAAAAACTGTTATTATGGACATATTCATGGGAAATATAATATTCCCAGAACCTTTGATTTCCGAGGAATTTCATTTACCCTTATCAGCGCGGATTTCCTCGATTTCATTCCCATGATAATTATGCCCGTCGATTTTTAATCTTCATTAAACTCTTGCATATACCTGATTTTAATAAAAGTTAAATTCTTTAAAAAATAAATTTTTGTAAATTTTCAAGTTTATCATTGACATATCACTTAAAAAAAAGTAAAATATAGAGTGATTGATTCCCATGTGACTTTAAATATAATTTCGGAGGAAAAAATACAAGATGAGTTTAAATAAGAAAGAGCTTGTCGATAAAAATTTATATGAATTAGAATTTACCGTTGACAAGTCTACATTTGACAGCGCTGTTGATGCTGTTTATCGCCGCCAGGTAAAAAAAATCAATATACCCGGTTTCAGAAAGGGTAAAGCCCCCAAATCCATTATTGAAAAAATGTACGGCAAAGGCGTTTTTTACGAAGATGCCGTTAATGATATTATTCCCGCTGCTTTCACAGAAGCTCTCAAGGAATCTGAACTTACTCCCGTAAGCCGTCCTGAATTTGATGTTGACAAAATCGATGATGAAGGTGTCGTATTAAAGGCTAAGTTCTACGTAAAACCCGAAGTCGAAATCAAAAACTATTTGGGAATCGAAGCCGCTAAAACAATAAAATCAGTATCCGATGAGGATGTTGATGCTGAAATTGAACGTGTACGTGCACGTAATTCACGCCTTATAGAAATAAATGACCGCCCTGCTCAGAATGGCGACTCAGTAACTATTGATTTCGACGGTTACGTTGACGGCGAACAGTTCGAAGGCGGAAAAGCTGAAGGACATATTCTTAAACTTGGTTCAGGTCAGTTTATCCCTGGCTTTGAAGATCAGGTAGTTGGTCACAATATAGGTGATTCTTTTGATGTAAACGTAACTTTCCCGACTGAATATCATGCTGAAAATCTTGCAGGAAAAGACGCTGTATTCAAGGTAACTCTCCACGCTATCAAATTTGATGAATTACCTGCGCTTGATGATGAATTCGCAAAAGATGTTTCAGAATTTGATACTCTTGATGAATATAAAGCCGATGTTAAGGCAAAACTTCAGGAAAAGAATAATAAATCCGCTGATGCTGAAGTTGAGGAAAAAATTATCGATACCCTTATCGAAAACCTCGAAGCAGACATACCGGAGGCAATGTTTGAAAACGAAACCGAGAACTTCGTTCGTGATTATGACAGCAGACTTCGTATGCAGGGTCTTGACCTCTCTACTTATTTCAAATATACCGGTCTTGACCTCGATGCCCTGAGAAAACAATTCAGACCTCAGGCTGAACGTCAGGTTAAAACACGTCTTGCTCTTGAAAAAATAGTTGCTCTTGAAGGCATTACAGCTTCTGAACAGGAAGTTGAAGATGAATATAATCGCCTTTCTCAGGCATATGGAGTTGAACTTGACCAGGTTAAAAAGAGCGTTGAGTACAGCGCACTTGAAGCTGACCTCTGCGTAAAGAAAGCTGTTGACCTTATAAAGGAAAAAGCAGTTATCACTGAAACCGAAGCTCCCGTTGCTGAAGAAAAAGCCGCTGATGCTGAAAAAGCTGAATAAGTTTTATAAATTTTCATTGCCGCTGTCACTCAAAACAGCGGTAATGTTATCATAGCGTATTTTTACGCTAAAAATATATTTTTAATAAATTTTATTACAGGGGGATTTAAAAATGGCTTTAGTACCAATGGTCATTCAACAGACAAATCGGGGAGAACGTTCATACGACATCTATTCCCGCCTTTTAAACGACAGAATCGTTTTTCTTGCTGACGAAGTCAACGATGTTACCGCTTCCCTCGTAGTCGCGCAGCTCCTTTACCTCGAAGCTGAAGACCCGGACAAGGATATCAGCCTTTATATTAACAGCCCCGGCGGTTCTGTTACTGCTGGAATGGCAATTTATGATACCATGAACTTTATCAAATGTGACGTATCTACTATATGCGTTGGTATGGCTGCAAGCATGGGCGCTTTCCTTTTATCAAGCGGCACTAAAGGAAAACGTCTTGCTCTGCCAAACAGCGAAATAATGATTCACCAACCTCTCGGCGGAATGCAGGGTCAGGCTACTGATATTAAAATTCATGCTGACCATATTCTGCGTACTAGAGATACCTTAAACCGTATTCTCTCAGAAAATACTGGTAAGTCTATTGACATAATTGCACGCGATACTGAACGCGATAATTTTATGAGTGCTGCTGAAGCCTGTGAATATGGTCTTGTTGACAAGGTAATTGACAAACGCATATAAATTTTACAGTCAATTAATTTGGATTTTTATTAAAATTACGCAAAATTAAAAGCAAAGGATATTAACTTCATGCCAACAAATAAAACACCTACTCGGCACGGCGGTACAGAACTCAGTTGCTCTTTCTGCGGCAGACCCGAAAGTCAGGTAATGTTTTTAATTCCATCGCCTACCGGATTATATATATGCGATAAATGTATAGACGCTTGCAATGATATTATTTTTGACCATACTCATGCGTCAGTTTCAGGCAGTGACGGCGATAAATTAT
>CALWTV010000079.1 GCA_944384555.1 uncultured Clostridia bacterium
GATGAAGGCTCGTCCATTACAATAAGCTCACAGTCACGCGCAAATACACGCGCTATTGCGATTTTTTGAGCTTCGCCTCCTGAAAGATTTACTCCGCTGTCTGAAAATTCGCGTGTCAGCTGTGTATCTATTCCGTTTTCAAGAGACGCAAGTTTATCGTCGAATGTGCTGCGGTGAAGTGAATCAAGCACTTTTTCACGCATATCATCACTGTAAATATCGGCTATTACATTTTCGGCAATAGACGCGGCAAATATCTGATAATCCTGAAATACCGCGCCCATTTTATCACGATATTCCTTCATGTCAAGTTCATGTATATCCGTGCCGTTAAGTGTGATATTACCTTCTGTCGGGTCATACAAATGAAGCAGAAGCTTGATGAGCGTTGATTTTCCTGCGCCATTATATCCCACTATCGCGATTTTCTCACCTTTTTTTATTGAAAGGCTTATATTTTTGAGTGAGTCGTTTTCCGATGACGGATACTTGAATGAAATATTGTTGAACTTAATTTCTTCAATTACGGGAACCTTTTTGTTACCGCCGGTGACTTTTGGTTCATATTCCATGAAAGTACGGAACCTTTCCGCATAAAGGCTGTGTTCGGGAAATTTCATTATATACTGTATAAGAGTATCTATCTGCCAGTAAAGTTTCCATACCGCATTATTTGCCGCCGCAAAGTCACCAAGAAGTATAGTACCGCTTACAAGCTTGTACAATAACAAAACATTTATACCTCCTTCAAGCGCTATGACTCTCAGAAAATTCTCTATTGAACTTATTTCAAACAATTTTTTTCCATAATGAAGCCAAATTTTTTTCTGATTTTTAATAGAGTTTTCGTATTCCTCATTGAGAATATCGCTTGCGTGACTTAATCTGATTTCCTTTGCGTAATCCGGAAGTGAGAAAACTCTTGACACATAGTCAGATTTACGTTCCTCCGGAATAATTTCTTTGCGAAGATTAAAGTTTACCTTTTGTCTCCATAATCTAATAAGAGAAGAAATTCCCACAAATGAAATAATTGCGATTACTACCGCAACATCTATGGTAAGGAGTACGCCTGTAATTGTAAATGTTGCAATTATACGGTTTATTAATTTACCTATATCGTCCATTATGGCAGAAACACGTCCGTCACTTTCGTTTATTGCCCACACGAAATCATTGTAAAATGCGGGGTCATCGTAGCAAGCCAAATCGAGAGAGCGTGCCTTTTCAAATAATGCGCTCTGCATTTTTTGGTGAAGCTTTTGATGTATAGTCGGATTATACCAACTCCAATACCAAACATTGAAAATAGATGTCAACAGCGAAAATCCTGCCATAAGCGCAATAACAGAAGCCGCTTTTCCGAAATTAGAACCCTCTCCTATACTGTCAAATAGCATTTTTATAAAAATAACGCTTGTAAATGAGTGAATCATACCCCATATAACACCTTCTGCAATCATCCAGAAAATATATGAAGGAGTATACTTTGCCACGAATTTTAACATGAACAGATTGTTTTTGATTATTCGTGAAAGTGAATGTTTATCTTTTTTTTCTTTTTTATTTTTCATTATACACGTACCTCCGATTCATCATCGACATAGTTCTGAGCCTGAAGCGTAAACATCTCTGCGTATTTGCCGCCCGCCGCCATTAATTCATGGTGCGAACCTTCCTCAATTACTTTTCCGTTTTCAATTAAGTATATGCGGTCTGCAAGTACTGCTGATGAAAGACGGTGCGAAATAAATACAACCGAGCGATTTTCACATGCACGCATCATATTTTCATACATCTTGTATTCCGCTATTGGGTCAAGTGCGCTCGACGGCTCATCAAGGATTACTATTCCGCTATCCTTAACGAATGCTCTTGATATTGCGATTTTCTGCCCTTCTCCTCCTGAAAGCACTTCCCCATTATTGTCAAATTCACGTGTAAGCACAGTATCAACACCTTTTTCAAAGCTCATGATTTTGTCATATGCTCCACTGTCACTTAACGCTTGACGTACACGTTCGTCGTCTCCGTCACGCTTTTTGCGATGTAGTACATTATTCGTTACAGTCATTGAGAACAAGCGGAAATCTTGAAATACCGAACCGAATCGTTCACGATATCCTGATTCGCCCTCAAGAGTGTATTCGCGTATATCCCTGTCTGAGTATAAGATTTGTCCACCTGTTGGGTCATACAGTCTTAGCATTAACTTTACGAGGGTAGATTTTCCTGCTCCGTTATGTCCAACCAAAGCAATTTTTTGACCTGGGTTTACAGTTATATTGATGTCATGCAAAACGTCAGAATTCTGTCCGTCATATCTGAAAGATACATTTCTGAGTTCAAGTTTGCCGGTTTTAGGTGCGGGAATATCACCGCCTTTGATTTTAGGTTCATATTCAAGGTATTCACGTATTGTATCGACATAGAGCGAATTTCTGTGAAACTCAACAAAGAAGTCTGCGGTATCTGATACTGTATATGAAAGCACTTCTATTGAATTTATAATAACTATACAGTCACCATACATCATAGTTCCAGAAACTATTGTTCTATATATAGCGTACAGCATAGCTCCCATCTTGGAAACAACTTCACAGATTTGACTTATAGCATAATCAATTACAGCAAGTTTAAATCCATATTTTCTTATGTAAGATATAATGTTTTTGACGGATTTATCGAATCTCGCAAACATTACACGGTAGATATTAGTCAGACGCATTTCTTTCGCGAAATCATTCAAATAGAATGTGCGTCTTGTGTAATCGCGCTGACGTTCCTCTTCCTGTCGTTTCATGTCATATTCATGCTGAACGGAATTGCGCTTTTTACCGAGAGTAAATGTAGAAATCAGCGGAATGGCAGCAAAAATAAGCAGCCATGGATCAATTGATATAATAAGAAATGAGTTTAATGACATTGAAATAAAAAACCATACAATACCAGATACGAAATTTACAACACTTAAAATCCTATTTTCAATATCGTTAGAGGCTTTAACATATTTGTCATAGAATTCCTTGTTTTCGTAGCAGGCTAATTCAACTGACTCATTCTTTTTGAAAATAAGCTTTCTTATATACTCTTTAATTTTAATATTATTAATTGGACCGCGCATGGTATAATAAATGTTAGCTAAAATTCCAATCACAAAATTGGTACTGTATATAGCAAGCATAGGAATTACAAGCTCAGTAATGTTTTTTCCTTGTTGATATCCATTTATAACATAACGTAGAATATATGTATTTGATAAAAAATTTATAAATACGCCAATGATATTAATAAGCAAAGGGATAAATATAATTTCAGGGGTAATATGAAAAGCCATTTTAAGCATGAACATATTGTTTTTTACGATGTGACCCCATGATTTGCTTTTGTCTTTCTGTTTTTTCGCCATTTCAATAACTCCTTTAATTGAAAGAATTTAAACAATTATTTATGAAAATGGTATTCACTTCATTATACACGTACCTCCGATTCATTATCGATGTAGTTCTGAGCCTGAAGCATAAACATTTCGGCGTATTTTCCGCCTGCCGCCATTAGCTCATGGTGCGAACCTTCCTCAATTACCTTTCCGTTTTCAATTAAATATATGTGGTCTGCAAGTACCGCTGATGAAAGACGGTGCGAAATGAATACAATCGAGCGATTTTCACATGCACGCATCATATTTTCATACATTTTGTATTCCGCTATCGGGTCAAGTGCGCTCGACGGCTCATCAAGAATTACTATTCCACTATCTTTGACGAATGCTCTTGATATTGCGATTTTTTGTCCTTCTCCTCCTGAAAGCACTTCCCCATTATCGTCAAATTCACGTGTAAGCACAGTATCAACGCCTTTTTCAAAGCTCATGATTTTGTCATATGCTCCACTGTCACGCAGTGCTTGACGTACAAGCTCATCGTCTCCGTCACGCTTTTTGCGAAGTAACACATTATTCGTTACAGTCATTGAGAACAGTCGGAAATCTTGAAATACCGAACCGAATCGTTCACGATATCCCGATTCACCCTCAAGAGTGTATTCGCGTATATCCCTGTCTGCGTAAAAAATTTCGCCGCCTGTTGGGTCATACAGTCTTAACATGAGTTTTACGAGAGTTGATTTTCCTGCTCCGTTATGTCCGACTAAAGCTATTTTTTCACCCGAGTTTACAGTTATGTTGATGTTATGCAAAACGTCAGAAGTTTGTCCATCATACCTGAACGATACGTTTTTGAGTTCGAGTTTACCGGTTTTAGGTGCGGGAATATCACCGCCTTTGATTTTAGGTTCATATTCAAGGTACTCACGTATTGTGTCAATATAGAGCGAATTTCTGTGAAACCCAACAAATGTACTTGCGGTGTCAGGTAATACATATGAAAGTACTTCAATTGAATTTATGATAGCTATGCAGTCACCATACATCATTGTTCCGGAAACCAAGGTTCTATAAATTGCGTACAGCATAGCTCCCATTGATGAAACAACATCTTGAAATTGACTTATAGCATAATCTATTACGGCAAGTTTAAACCCATACTTTCGTATATAAGATATAATATTTTTGACAGATTTATCGAATCTCTCAAACATTACACGGTAGATATTAGTCAGACGCATTTCTTTTGCGAAATCATTCAAATAGAATGTGCGTCTTGTGTAATCGCGCTGACGTTCCTCTTCTTGTCGTTTCATATCATATTCATGCTGAATGGAATTGCGTTTTTTACCCAGAGTAAATGTAGTGATTAAAGGAATAACAGAAAAAATAAGCAGCCACGGGTCAATTATTATAACAAGAATTGAATTTTGCACCATTGAAATAAACATCCATGCAATATTAGATACAGAAGTTATTACACTTGAAATTCGATTTTCAATATCGTTAGAGGCTTTAACATAGTTATCATAAAATTCCTTATCCTCGTAGCAAGCTAATTCAACTGACTCGTTCTTTTTGAAAATAAGCTTTCTTACATATTCTTTCATTTTAAGATTAATAATTGGACTGCGCAGGGTATAATACATATCAACTGAGATTCTGAATATGAAAAGAGCACAATATATAACAAGCAAAGGAATTACGAGTTCAGTAATTGTTTTTCCTTGTTGATATCCATTTATAACATAACGTAGAATATATGTATATGCTAAAAAATTTATAAATGCACCTATCATTTCAGAAATTAATGGAACAAATACAATTTCAGGTGCAACATGAAAAGCTATTTTTAACATGAATATATTATTTTTTGCGATATGGCTCCATGATTTGCTTTTGTCTTTCTCTTTTTTCGCCATTTTAATAACTCCCTTTAATTGAAAAAATGTAAATGACTATTTATAAAAATGGTATTCACTTCATTATACACGTACCTCCGATTCATCATCGACGTAGTTCTGAGCTTGAAGCGTAAACATTTCGGCGTATTTTCCGCCTGCCGCCATTAGCTCATGGTGCGAACCTTCCTCAATTACCTTTCCGTTTTCAATTAAATATATGCGGTCTGCAAGTACCGCTGATGAAAGACGGTGCGAAATGAATACAACTGAGCGATTTTTACATGCATGCATCATATTTTCATACATTTTGTATTCCGCTATCGGGTCAAGAGCACTCGACGGCTCATCAAGAATTACTATTCCGCTATCTTTGACGAATGATCGCGATATTGCGATTTTCTGCCCCTCTCCACCTGAAAGCACTTCTCCGTTATCGTCAAATTCACGTGTAAGCACGGTATCAACGCCTTTTTCAAAACTCATAATTTTGTCATATACTCCGCTGTCACAGAGTGATTGACGTACAAGCTCATCATCTCCGTCACGCTTTTTGCGAAGTAGTACATTATTTGTTACAGTCATTGAGAATAGGCGGAAATCTTGAAATACCGAACCGAATCGTTCACGATATCCCGATTCACCCTCAAGAGTGTATTCGCGTATATCCCTGTCTGCGTAAAAAATTTCGCCGCCTGTCGGGTCATACAGTCTTAACATGAGCTTTACGAGAGTTGATTTTCCTGCGCCGTTGTGCCCAACTAGAGCGATTTTTTCACCCGAATTCACAGTTATATTGATATTATGTAAAACATCAGAATTCTGTCCATCATACCTGAACGATACGTTTTTGAGTTCGAGTTTACCGGTTTTAGGTGCGGGAATATCACCGCCTTTGATTTTAGGTTCATATTCAAGGTATTCACGTATTGTATCGACATAGAGCGAATTTCTGTGAAATTCAACAAATGAGTTTGCAGTGTCATATATTTCAGATGAAATTAAACTTATTGAGTCTATAATAACTATACAGTCACCATACATCATAGTTCCAGAAACTAAGGTTCTATAAATTGCATACAGCATGGCTCCCATTGAACTAATAACGTTGCGTGATTGACTTAGAATATAGTCGATTGTGGCAAGCTTAAATCCATATTTTCTTATGTAAGATATAATGTTTTTGACGGATTTATCGAATCTTGCAAACATTACACGGTAGATATTAGTCAGACGCATTTCTTTTGCGAAATCATTCAAATAAAATGTGCGTCTTGTGTAATCACGTTGACGTTCCTCCTCCTGTCGTTTCATATCATATTCATGCTGAACGGAATTGCGTTTTTTGCCGAGAGTAAATGAGGTAATTAAAGGAATAGCGGTAAAAACAATCAGCCACGGGTCAATTGTTATAACAAGAATTGAGTGTAGTGACATTGATACAAACGTCCACATAATACTAGATACAGAATTTATGACGCTTGAAATTCGATTTTCAATATCGTTAAAGGCTTTAACATAGTTATCATAGAAATCCTTATCCTCATAGCAAGCTAATTCAACTGATTCATTCTTTTTGAAAATAAGCTTTCCTACATATTCTTTCAATTTAAGATTATTAATCGGATCTCTAAAGCTGTAATATACTTCAATTGAAGTATGAAGTATAAACATGAAACAATATATTGCTACTACAGGAACTACGAGTTCATTAATTGTTTTTCCCTGCTGATATCCATTTATAACATAACGGAGAATATACGTAGCTGCTAAAAAGTGTGTAATTGCATCAGTAATATTAACAATAAAAGGCACAAATATAAGCTCAGGTGCAACATGAAAAGCTATTTTAAGCATAAAAATATTATTTTTTGCGATGTGACTCCATGATTTGCTTTTGTCTTTCTCCTTATTTCTCATTATACTCATTTTCCTTTTGGATAGTATTTTTCTTATGGGTTAATGATTCAAATGTTATGCCAAGTTTCCGTGCTATACTTTGAGCATAACTGGTATTCTCAGACCTCTGTCTTTCCATACGATAGGTTCGACGCTCGTCTGATATAATTTGAGCAGTAATAAAATCAATTTTCGCTCCAGTGTTTTCTAAATTGATTTTGTCGGCACATGCAGTTAGTTCATGAATATGTGTATTGAATACGGAACGTATTTTCAGATATGAAAGCGATTCAAGAACATTTTTTGACAACTCTAAGGCACCTGAAGCATCTGTAGAAGAAAATGCTTCGTCAAAAAAGCATATAGAATATTCCGTCATATTAGAAAACATACTGGATATTTTTACACATTCATCAGCCAGCTTGCCGTTTTGGTTAAGCGTTTGATATTTCTGTATGTGAATAAAAATTCCATCAGCCGGACTGAGTTCAAGAGATGAGGCCGGAACAAGCATTCCAAGCTGCGCAAAAATCTGACAAATGCAAATGCTTGTCAGAAAAACTGATTTTCCACCGTTATTAGGACCTTGAAGAATGTATATCATTCCGTTTTCATCAAATTCAAAGTCATTCTTAATGACAGGCGTTCCTGAATCTTCGAGATTCAGCGCAAGTATTGGATTATATAAATTTTTTGCATTAAAAACCTTTTCTTCTTTGGGATGAAAAATCGGCTTGCATAATTTTAACCCATGCTCTTTCATATAATTTTGTATTTGTGCAAGCTTCAAAATAAAATTCAAATATGGCGAAATTTCTATTAAAAAGTTAAGTTTAGCAGCGATATATGAATTTATTTCTGGTTCCCACTGTCGAAGTTGCTTTTTAAAAATTTTATTGATGGCACTGTATATAGAAAGCTCTAACATTTCAAATTCATCAGGTTTGCATTGGCGTTTTGCTGGAATAATAGGAGCCATTGACATATAGTTTGAGGTTAAATCGAGCCTTAAGAGTCTATCTATAAGATTGCCTGATTCTATATAATATTTATTTATAGAGATTATGCCTGCTTCATAAGGAGAGAGAGATGCGTCAAAGTTAAATCCTATGGAAATACTTTTTATGCTTGCAACTTCATCCATAATTTTTGAAACACCTTTTTTTAGTTTGTCGTACTCAGTGCTTTTAGAAATTTGAAAAATTTTCTCAAATAGTTGAGAAAAATCTTCTGAAGTGAAATCATTTTTATGCTCACAATAAAAATTTGACATGCGGTCGATTATATCAAAATATGTTTCAAGTTGTTTAATTGAATATAGACTTCTTTCACTTTGGTCAATAATACTTTGTTTTTTTATCATATCTGAAATATATAAAAGCTGTTGAACCACATATGACAGAAGTTCATAAAAGCCAACAATAAAAGATATATCGTAAAGCAATTTATTCCGTTTATCCAGAACTTGAATGTCATCTGTGAGATATTCAAGCACATTTATTTCTCTTATATATAGTAATTGGTCAATTTTTAGATCTTCTAAAATATTATCTGTAACGTTTACTTTTCTATAGTTTTCAAAAAAATTTATTTTTATATTATTCATAACATTCTCCCTAAATTTTTATAAATTAAATTAATATATAAATAAGAGCTATAGATAACGCCAATTCTAATATAACTATAAAAATAAATGTTGCTAATGCATAATAATTACGCCATAATTTTGAAAATTCGTATGTATACCAACTAGTAAAGAATATGAGAGGGATTGCGGCAATAATAAAAATTCCGCACGTTGACAGAAATAGGATTGCCGAAATCATAATAAATAAAATAATATGTAATAAAAAAATAGACGCTCTTGGAATTAAAATATGGTTATTAGTTCTTTCGAATATTTTGTTAAATATTTTATGCATAATTGTACCCTAATATAGTTAAAGTTGTATAAATAGATAAATATTATCTTTTTAAAATCATTATTGTACGATAATTAACAAACAATTATAAATTTTATAATTGATTTTTTAAAAATATAATATTTTTGAATGCTTTATATATTATAATTTACCTGTCGATATATGTCAATACCATAAATTTATATATATATAATAAAAAATATATTTAGATTAAAAATAAATTTATTTGAATTAAAAATTATCAAAATTTTTTAAATTAGTATTGACACAGTAATTATTAATATGGTATAATAACTTAAGTAATGGGATATCGTCAAGCGGTAAGACACAGCACTTTGACTGCTGC
>CALWTV010000080.1 GCA_944384555.1 uncultured Clostridia bacterium
CATGTACGCCGCAGTATTTCATTTCCGGAACCGTAAATGACGCAAGCGAAACTACCGCGACTATCTGTCCCAGCCTTAATTCGTTTATCTGACCGTATTTTGCAAGCGGAGTACCGGGAACAGCGACTCTGCGCATTGCTGCGTGCTGAGTACAGCCGAGCTCTATTCCAATGAACATATTGTCCACGATTTCATCAAGACTTTGTTCCGGTCCGATAGCCTCACAGCATGTACAAAGGTGAAGTACGGCGTCAATCGCGCTTCTCATAGTTCTGATTCTGTCTTCGGGATTTAAGTTTGTATCCCGACCCTCTCCGATTCGGCATACGTGGTATACTCCGTCAACTCCCGCTTTTTTCATCTCTTTGAAAGCGTCAAGGCTCGTATCGCCTACATTTGACCATATCTGAACAGTATCGGGCAGTATTTCCTTGGAAATTTTCACATAATGAAGAAATTCTTCGAGGTCGTAATCGTGCATGGTCATCAGAAACAGAGCATATAAATCCTGTTTATCATTAAATTCAGTTACTTTTTCAATAAGCTCGTCATCGCTTAGCTTTTTTGGAATAAATTTTGTATGTCCCTCTCCAAATGTGCAGAATTTGCAACCTCCCGCACACGCTTTTACATCAACGCCGATTTGCCCTAAGATTATTGCGGAATTGTCGCTTTTTTTTCGCATAACCTCGCTTGATACCGCTCTGATTAATGACGCTTCAATCGAAGTTTCATCAAATGAGAGCAGGTATTTACAATCTTCCTTGCCGGGGGATTTGCCGTTTTTTGCGTTATCCAATATATTTAAAAGTCTGTTGTTTTCAGTTATCATTTTCATTTACCAAACTTTCTGCTATAAATTTTTGAAGTTTTTCGATATCTTTTTTATATAAATCCAATGTGATTTTCCAATTTTTAAGACATTCTTTTCCGTCTTTTGTAATATGATATACCTTTTTTGGTTGTGCGCTCTCACCCATATCCCATTCAGACTTTAATAAACCGTTTTCCTCCATTTTTTTGAGAGTGCGGTATAATCCGGTCGGGTCAATTCCGGAATAATCTATTGCTTTGCTTTCCAAAAGCTTTTTGTATATACTGAATCCGTGCAATTTCTCCTTGTTTAACAATACGAGTATGTATGGCTGTATAAATCTGTCAAGAAAACTGCCTTGGCACGCACATTTTGACATAATAGATATCCTCCTTTATTAGACATAGTCTAATTATACTGTATATCAAAGAAAATATCTTGTACTATTTTTGATTTTTTAGAAATTTAAAATAAAAATCATAAAAAGACTCTCGGAGAGCCTTTCTGACTTATCCGAGAGCCTTGGTTTTCTAAATGGTTAATTTTCAATTGTCTATTTTGGCAATTTGATTTTTGTTATTCATCATTTCTTCGATTTCTTCAGGAGAGCGTAGACTTTTATCAATCAAATTTGCAAGTCCGGGAATTGCCTTACTTGAGAAACTTGGTTTTGACTCAGGTGTATATTCGACTTCGTTTACGGAATATGCGGATTCATCAGCGTTAATGACGTCTATTCCGGAATACGTGAATGATTTTAGATTTGGGAAAATGGATAATGATGATGCGTCAAAGGTGGTTCCGCCGATTGTATATTTTTCAAGCAATCCATAGTTGTATAATATTTGTAATAACCTTATTGCTTCTCTTTCTTTGGTTTCCGGATCTACAATGTAAAATGAACTGCCGTCTGCGGTATCTGGAAATTTCATTTTCATTTCAGCGATTTTTTGGGGGTCGAGTTCAGGGTCATTAGGGTCTTTTAAAGTATAATAAGAGAAAAGTATAGGATAATCATCGGATTCAGCAGGAATATTTTCAAAATATACACTTTCAAAATAATCTTTTCTCACTGTTTCCGGAAGGGGACCGCTGAATGTTTTTCCGTTTATATATACATCAAGCAATGTTTTTGAAGTGTTGTATATAGGATTTCCGTCTGCGTCTGTTCCGGTCGATATTTTATCATATCCGTATAAATTTTTTACGATAACGATATCCTCAACTCCGGCAATCATTTCCGACGTGATTTTATCTTTAGGAGTAAGACCGTAATATGCGCGTATTGCCTCTTCAATTGCGGAGGGCATTTCATCATAATCAGCCGCATCAGCAGCACTTATTGCGCAGGAACTGGCGAAAAAGATATTTGATACTAAAAGTACTGTTACAAATACCGCCGATATAATTATATCGGAAAAGCGTGTTCTTGTGTTTTTCATGTTCTCGTATCTCCTTTTCAAAAATTTATATCCGGAATTTCCGGAAATATTCGGTGTAATATTCCGTTCGTTTTTTGCTGTTAAATATGTGTTTTCAGAATAGATTTCGGCGATGTCGATAAGAGTGTTCATATATTTTTTATATCCTGATACTGCCGGATTTTTGATTACTCGGCAGTCGCACATGAATTCGCAGTCCTCATATATTGCCGTTAAAACCGCAGAACGAATTGGTATGAACCAGTATACAGCGGTTATGAGCATTGCGGTGGTTTTGAATATTATGTCACGGTACTTTACGTGGTACATCTCGTGCATGATTACATGTGTCAGTTTTTCATCTGAATAATTGCAAAGTTCAGGAGAAATGTATATTGCCGGTTTAAAAAATCCGGATACGCATGGAGAACATATTCCATCACTTTTCATTATTCGGATATTTACTGATTTTTTTAATTTGACTGTATCAGCACATGATTTTATCAAAGTATTTATTTTCTCAATTTCACAGGAATAAGAAAATTTTCTGAGTGCGCGGTCTGATGAAAAATATTCACAAAATCCGGTTGTAAGTGTGAATGACAGTCCAGCAAGCCATAATATAAACAATACGGCGCAAATAATTTCTAAATTTTCAGCTGATACCGCAGACATAATGGTTTCAAAAAACATTTGTAAGTTGTTTTTATAATTTTCCTGAAATTTAGGGATTTCTTCCTGTGCCCAATCAGATTGATTTTCCTGAGAATTGTAGTCAGCAGGGAAGTCATAATTTTCTGAATTGCCCAAATCTGATATATTATTTTCATTGTTTGAATTTTCATCTGAATATATCGAATTCCCTATTTTTATAGGAACCGCACAAAGTAATAGAATTATAATCCATAAGACATACATTTTCGCGCCGCGCTCTGAAAAAATCGTTTTTCTGATTATTAGAGCAGCGCAGCAGGCAGCCGTAAACAACAACGACATTATAAGCAGGGTAAACATAAACACAATCATAAATAAATATCACCTCTTAAGCCGCGTTTTACGAATTGCCTTCATCATCATCTTCTTCTAATTCATGGCGCAGCAGTTCGATATCGTCTTTTTTAAGAATACCTCCGTCCCACATTGCACTGAGCATTTTTTTCGGACTGTTCTTATAAAATGTTGCGATAAAATCAAGTGCCATCATGTGGTTGTACTCAGACTCATCAATCAGCGGAATATAACAGTTTATTCGTCCGCGCTTTTCGATTTTTATAAATCCTTTCGCACTTATTCTTGATATAAGCGTGAGTACAGTAGTAAGCTTTAAATGTCCGATTCTGTCAGCGTACTTTTCCATCATGGCGCCTGCATGAATATCTTTAGTACCTTGTGCCGTCATTTCCCAGATAATCTGCATTATTTGAAGTTCGGAATCCGGCAGTTTTACAATTTCGTTATCTTTCATATATCTATCCCCCCTTTATATTCTTTATTTGTGATTATATTATAATATATTGTTCTACATTTGTAAAGTGATTTTTGCTCTACAAATGTAAAGAAACTGTAAATAACATAAATAACCTTTTAATTGGTTTGAAAAATAATAAATAAAACTAACTTTAATTAAAAAAATCCGTTTTAATTAAAAAACGGACTTTTAATATATTTTTTCTAAAATTAATTTTGCGGCATTGATTTTTCAATTGCTTTCATAGTAAGCTTTTCATTTTTAGCCCAAAGAGATGCCATGTCAGATGAATCTTTTTTAACGGAATTTATAACGGAGGTTGTAAGATTTCCCCAGTTATATACAAAATCAAGCGGGTAGCTTCTTGAGGCGAAGATTATATCAAGCATTTCGGCGGATTCCTCGTCGCGAGCTTTTTTACGCTGAAGTGTGATGTCATAATATGCTTTTTTGAGTTCATCTGAGGATTCAGCGGCCATAACTTCAAGAATGAAGCCTACTTTTTCACTATCTTCATCTGAAAGCGTTATCGGTACACATAGTCCCATAGCGTCAGCCATTACCGGTGACATGTAATTTTCTTGATTTTCATCATACTTAGGAAGTGGAATTATTCCGAAATCGCTGTCTACATTACTAAACATGTTTATGTAATCCACAACGCCTATCATAAACAATGCTTGATTGTTCTGCATTGCCGTAGTCCATTCATGGCTGAATTCTCCGGTAGGAATTTTGAATTTTGCGGCATCTTCCATATTTAATGTAATGTTGTCAGAGTTCATTATTTGGTTAATTTTTTCAATAACCGATATAAATTTTTCTGAAGTGATTTTGCATTCTATTTCAGTTTCAGACTTTTTTTCAAAAATAGGAGATTCCGAAGCTGAGAGCAATGCAGGAATTGCATAATTTGCACACTGAAGACCAAATCTGTCTCCCCATAAAAATTCGCCATCGCCATTTACATCACTGATAACAACACGTGCCATTTCTTCAAATTTATCAAGGGTCCACGTTCCGTCTTTTACGATATCGTATACATTTTCAAGCCCATAATCTTCTATATTTTTCTTGTTAAAAAGTACGATATGTGTAGCATCATTTGCATACAGGTGAATATCGCCTGTGAGGTAA
>CALWTV010000081.1 GCA_944384555.1 uncultured Clostridia bacterium
AATATTAAAAATCAATGCCGACATGATAAATTCAATGATATATTAAAATTCAATTTCAAGGCAGTTAGTATATTTTGTAGGCATGTTTTCCGGCAATTTAACCGTAAGCGTTCCGAAAGCCTGTGAAAACGGCACTTCTCCACAGCCTAAAAGTTTCACTGATTTAACTTTATCTGCTTCAGTGAGGCTCTTTATAACCGAAACGCGATTTTCTGGCACTGCCATCATGAACGCATAAAGTTTATTTCCCTTTTGAGTAAATCTATAATCGGAAGAATTCCAATCAACCTTATCCTCTCTGAATCCGCTGATTACAACTTTGCTGTCACCTTCACCAAATTGTCTCCAAGGTCTAGTCGCATATATTGCATCTCCGCATATTTTATTCCATTCCGCAAGCTCTGTAAGCAAGTAACGTGTTTCATCGTCAATCGAACCGTCAGGCTTTTGGAGAATATTAAGCAGCATACAGCCATTTTTAGATACTATATCAATAAGCATCTCAATTATATGCGCCGGCTTTTTGAAAGTGTCTGCCGCATGATAGAACCAGCCACCGATACATGTATCTGTCTGCCAAGGATTTTTAGGAATATCGGGAAGCTGACTTTTTTCAATATCGAGCAAGCCTATATTAAATATCTCAGCGTTTCTGTTTTTCTGAGTGTATATTGCGCGATTTTCCCCATTTTTAGCTATTGAATCATTATACAAATACGAAACAGCCTCAAGTCCTACCTTATAATTTTCATCATTTATATTAGTTCCACCGTCACCGAATGGTAAATCGCCGTCTGAATAAAGCATATCGGGATGATATAAATCTATAAGCTCTTTCATTGTAGCAAGCCAATATTCATGGAACTTTTTATTTTTAGTATACCATGGGCGGTTATTTTCCGGAATATGCTCCTGATTTGCGTGATAAAAATCTGCATATTCAGGATTGCTTGCGTCATAAGGAACGCCGGCATACGGTCCGGTTTTATCCGCTCCCTTATTGCCTGCCCACCATGAAAACGACGCCGCCAAATGTTCTGTAAGTCCGAACGGCATATTATACTTATCGGCAGCTTTTTTCCATAGACCGCATATATCTTTTCCCGGACCTACATCAACAGAATTAAAACGATTTATTTTAGAAGCATAATTGAAGAAATTATCATGGTGCATTGCCTGTGCTACAAAATATCTCGCGCCCGCTTTATAATAAAGCTCCATAAGCTCATCAGGGTCAAATTTTTCCGCTTTCCAGAGTGCGCATATATCCTTGTAGCCGAATTTTGAAGGATGACCATAATGGCGGCAGTGGTAATTATATTGCGCTGAACCTTCAATATACATATGGCGTGCATACCAATCTCCGAACATAGGCACACTTTGAGGACCCCAGTGGCTCCAAATACCAAATTTTGCATCTTTAAACCATGATGGACACTCGAAATTATAAAGTGAGTCAAATGAAGGTGTGAATTTTGCTTGTGACATTGAATTTCCTCCTCAAATTTTAATAAATTTTAAATAAAACGATTTATTTTTAATTGATTATATCAACATTTATCTTATTTGTCAAGCACAATTTTTACCCCCTCAAAAATTCATTTTTATAATAAAAACAACATCTTTAAACACATAAATCCTATGATCCAATTATCGAAAATATTTCTCATTTTATTGCCTTTTTGGCTTGACAATATCGTTTTTTCGATATATACTATAAAGTGATATTTTTTGTTTTGGAGCGTTTTAATGAATATTAATTACAGAAAAATTATTTTAACGACAGCATCGTTAATAACAGCAGCACTTATGATAACGTTTTCCGGTTGTTCCGATAAAAATTTAGAAGAACAGGAACCTGTTATATATCAGACAAATTATGAAGATATTGCTAAAGCCTCTGAAAATATTGACTGTGATGTTTACATTCCCGAAAAGTCTCTTGACGGATATATGATAACGAGTATCTCAGTTTTAAGAGAAAGCGATTTATGTATTACATACGAAAGCAATTCTTCAAAAATAATCTATACTCTTTCCCCAAATGCTCCCGATTCGTCTAATGATGATTCATTTCCATCAGTTGAAAAGAAAAAAATAAATGGAATAAATGTTAAGATGAAAATGGTAATGGATTATCCGGAGCCAATGTATATAATAGAATATGAAATGGGCAATGCATATATTTCAGTTGACTGCGTAAATGAAGCCAATGCTGAAAAAATTATTTCTACGTCAAAAATTGTTTCCGAAATTGCTGACATGAATGCCGCAAAGGGAATTATTGAAACTGAATATTCTTCCGTTGAAGAATTATCTCAAGTTGTGTCTATGCCGATTTCACTACCTGAAAATATTCCTAATAACTACAAACCTTCTAGATTCTATTCAATAAACAATTTAATCGGTGCAGTTGAACTTTCAGACGGTACAAACAAAATAACTTTTGCTGTATCAAAAAATAATACCGCAAATAATTATTTCAATGATTATTCATCTGATCACAAAAATTACACTCAAACCGTAAGTGGTTTAATAGTTCCTCTTACATACAGTATTATTCCTAATGAAAAAGAAGAACCGGTAATTTATCTCGCAAGCTGGGGAGATATGGCGGAAAATCCTACATATAATTATATACTTGATGTACCTGTTGGAATGGATGAAGATTCATTCTCAAAGCTTGCATCTGAATTTTACAGTTCAAGTATAAATCCGATTTATCTTGAAATGTCCGAGGAAATAGCAAAAGAAACGGAAACATCAGAATCAAATGAAGTTGAAACAGACGAAGTTTCAGAATAATTTTTTAATAAAAAAATCGCAGATAAAATATACTGCGATTCTTTTTATTTTAACAATTTTTATAACAAATACCCCCATAGAAACGCTGAATTTTTATTTCTCATCAGCTTTAAGCTATGGGGATATATTATTTAATTATAATTTCAAATTAGAAATTACGCACCGAGAAGCTCGAGAGCCTTGTCAGCAGCAGAAGCAGCGTCAGAAGTATAAGCGTCAGCGCCTATGG
>CALWTV010000082.1 GCA_944384555.1 uncultured Clostridia bacterium
TGCAGAAATGGACGCGGTATGGGATGAGGTCAAGAAAAATTCATGATTTCTGTTTTAAAATGAAATTGTTTTTTTAAGATAACTGAAAATCATCTGAAATAAGATTAATCTTAAAAAAAATCATTGATATTTATATTAAAACAGATAAAATTTTGAAAAAACCCTTGATAAAAACAGATAAAAATGATATACTATCTATAATGCGAAAGTGCCGCAGAAAATATTATTCTGCGGTATTTTATTTTATAATTATTATGCCCGCTAAATTCTGCAATGCCATATTTTTAATAAAGGTACTTGCAATGGGATAATAAATCTTGAAAATATTTATTATTACTTAAATCGAAAGGGAAGTTTAACATGAATAAGTCACAGTTGATTGATATTGTTGCACGCGACAGCGGTTTGAAAAGAAAGGATTCTGAGGCTGCCGTTAATGCCGTTATCGGTGCGCTTGAGCAGGCTTTAGTCAGCGGAGATAAAATACAAATAGTTGGCTTTGGTTCTTTTGAAATAAAAGAAAGAGCTGCACGCAAGGGAAGAAATCCTGCAAACGGTCAGGAAATTGATATCCCTGCATCAAAGCACATATCTTTTTCCGCAGGAAAAGCTTTAAAAGATAAAATTAACGGATTAGAAGAAAAAGCTGACGTTTAATTTTTAATGATTTTATTAAATAGTTTGAGTTTTGGGAAGATTTCCTTAAGTTAAAGGAGCTTCCCTCGGCTCATATATCTTAATGGGGGATTTTGTATGCGTCTTGACAAATTTTTGAAAGTATCACGAATTATTAAGCGCCGTACCGTGGCTAATGATGCCTGTGACGCTCAGCATGTAAGCGTAAACGGAAAGCAGGCTAAGGCCTCATATGATGTAAAAGAAGGCGATATAATAGAAATAAGCTTTGGAGGGCGTAATCTTAAAGTGCGCGTGAAAGATGTCAGAGAGAATGTTGCCAAAGCGGAAGCTTCAGACCTTTATGAGGTTATAATCTGAGTATACGCATATAATTTTTTATAGAATCTCTTGAAGATAATTAAATATATAGATTAAAAAATTTGATCAGGCACACATTTTACTGAATAATTGAGCATATATATTTAGTATGATATGTAAAATTTAACAGGAGAGTGTGAGCTGTATGAATGAGTCGAGAATTCCGAATACGGGAGCCGGTGGCAATATGGATTCGGGTGAGCTTAAACATATTGTATATATAAAAAACCGTAACAAAATTGAAATGACGGGAATTTATGATGTTTCCGGCTTCGATGAAACAAGCATTATCGCAGATAGTTGTGAGGGCTCAATCGCAATTGAAGGAAAAGATTTTAAAATAACTAAATTTGATAGCGAATCCGGAGAACTTGAAATTGAGGGTGTTATTACTTCATTAATTTATTACAGTAAATCCCCAGACAAAAAAAAGGGTATGTTTTCAGGTCTTTTTAAGTAAACGGAAGACGGCGGTGAGTTTATGGATATATCGCTTTCAAATCAACTGCTAGGTTTCGTTTATTCATTAGTTATAGGAATTTTTCTCGGCACGATATATGATGTTTTTCGAATAGTACGCATATTTTTGGGAATGGGTTACAGAGATAAATCAGCCGGAAAATATGATGATATTCGATTGCCTTTTATAGGTTCACGTAATGAACGCAATATTCGTCGTAAAAAAAACGAAAATGGGCAAAGTGAGCCATCTGGAAAAAAATTTATAAAATTTTCAGAGCTGTTCAAAGATATTGCAGTATTTTTTCAGGATATACTTTATTTTCTAATAGCCGCACCGATATTTATTATTTTCATATATCATGCAAATAATGGAGAAATAAGGTGGTTTTTAGGGCTTGGGGCTTTTGCGGGATTTATGCTCTACTATTTTACCATAGGGCATTTGGTAATGCTTGTATCTGAGTTAATAATTTTTATTATCAGAACGATATTTTCTTACATATTATTTATTACCGTAAAGCCTGCTGTATTTGTGGTTAATTGGATTTGCCGCAAAACAAAACTTATATGCAGCTTTGTTTACTGCAAAATAAGCAAAAAAATAAATTTAAAAAAGATGAAAAAGTATACAGCTGAATGTAAATCGAGATTGCCTCAGTTAGTTCGCGTTTGTGATGGTTACATGGAAACAATAGGTGATGAAATAAATGAAAAAGATGAAAAAAATAAATTCTAATATTCTTAAAAAAACCGCGTTTATAATTTTTACGGTTTTCTGTACTGTAACGATAGTAAAACTTCAGTTAGATTATAATCAGTTAAAGAATGAAAAAGAATTGCTGACAAATCAGCGCGACGCGATGCAGGATAATATAGTTGAATTACAGAACACGATAGATATGCCCTTTAATGATGAATATGTTATTAAAATAGCAAAACAAAAGCTTAATTTGAGACTTCCCGAAGAGATTGTTTTTTTTAATGATTTGACAGAATAAAATATGGACTGCCGTATATAAATGATTTGTTAAAATCAATAATGTACGGCATTATTTACATAAATATAAGCTCGAATTATGAAATAATTTGACATATAAAAATAAAGAGCCAACTATCAAAAAGTCAATAGGGAAAGCAAAAAAAGATGAAAAAATAATGAAGAAAAATAGGCACGACGAAAAGGCTACCGAGCAGTAGCCGAAAAATCGAATGTAAAAAAATCAAGCAGGTC